>JAISHI010000012.1 GCA_031262595.1 Christensenellaceae bacterium
AATTATCAATTTTCGAATACGTAAATTATTGGAACTCAAAGCGCCCGCATTCGACAATAAATTACGACACCCCCGACCAATTCGAAGAAAAATTTTTCTCTCCCCTAGGGGAGAGAACCCCACCCACTAAATAACCTTACTCCATCTTTTTGTGTCTAATCGCTTGACATAGGTCCAAACCAAATCTAATTTCACTTGGCACAATAACATCACCCGTGGCTATGTCTATGTGAATAACATTGTGTATGTTTTCAAACCTGTATTCAAACGAAACCCTAAGCCCCGGATACTCGGCATCTTTTTGAATGTCTGTAATGTTTTGAAATGCGAAAGCGATACCGTCATCATTGTTTACGGCACACACCTCTTGCATAACCTCGGTAAGCTTCGCCCTTGTAAGCGGTATGTTTTTAATTGAAATATCTATATCCTGCGTGGTTCGTGCATTAAGCCCAATAAGTGACGAAATCAAAATGCCACCTTTAAGTATAAAGTTGCTGTTATATTTTGACATAGCAATGCGTTCCAGCAGTTTTTCCATAAAGTAACGGTTTAGCAAAATTGTGCCGCTTACACCCAACTCTTTTGATTTGTTATTAAGCAATGCCACTAACTGTTGTGCATTCTTCATACCATCACCTCCAGTTTGCTGGCAATTTCTTTTTCAACTCCAAGCACCTTTGCGTATTTCATAAGTTTGATGAAATCTCGGTTCTTCTTGTCTGCCACATAGGTCTTGAATGATTCTATGGCGATATACTGGTCGCCCTTGTATTTCTTTGAAAATAGGTCACAGATAGTTCTCTCTTTGTCGTAGACCTTCACAAGATTGCCAAACATGGTTTTAACCTCGGTGAGGCCGAGTTCGTAGTTTCCATTGTTTATGAAATACGGCTTATAACCTTGCTCACGAAGCTTTGTAACATTTGCACTTGATGGTACGGTTATTTCAATAACAAGCGGATCTCGTGTCGTCAGCCCGTTAAAATAGGCGGCGGTTGCGTATGAAAAAACCGCCTTCTGCCATTTCAGTTGCAGTGCGTAATACTTATCTGGCATAGCTTCACTGGTCGAATATATACCATTAGATATCTTGTATAGTTTTCCTTGTTCGATAGCGGCTCGTATATATCCATGATGAAGCCCTGCATTTAGAACATCAGTAGTCCTTATTACACCATTATTCTTTTTTACTATTTCAATCAGTTCACCAACTTTATTCATATTTTCTCCTTTTTGCTGTTTTGCTCTTTTGCCAATATGTGCTGATATTTTATAATATTTCAGCATAAATTGCAAACAAATTATTAACAATAATCATCCAGTAAATAACTTGTAAACAACCGATATTTAAGTTAAAACAAAGGCCAAGGAGTTTGTGGGTGTGCTGACGGTCAGGTTTTTGGAGCGGGCGAAGAAGAATTTGTGCAAGGTGCAGGCCGAGAACGGGTCGGCGGATATTTTGCGGCCTGTGCATTGGGCGATTTTTCTCGATGGGTGCGACACGGTGCATGAATACAAAAAACACATTGCCGTGCTGGCGGCGGAGCAGATTGCAACGCTCACTGGCAAAGCGGCGGTTTTACCACGAGCACACAACATCAACTATGACGGTGCATTTGGCAAATTTAACAATGTGGGATTGCTTGAAGGTTTGAAGCGACCATTTGTGATTGACGAGATTTTTCAGGTCGCAGAAAAGGCTTTCTTCATAAACATCTGCAACCACCTGCACGATTACGATGCCTACCTTCGGCAAAATAGTAGCCCCACCCAACTTGGAAAGGCACTACACATCACCTTGTATATGTGTTTGCGACTGGATTATATGCTGGCGGTTTATACTCCGCCAGACGCTCCAACACAAATTGCTGTCATCTACAACGCAGGCAAAAAGGTAGAAAACCGCACCTCCGCCCACGCCGCCCGCAATAGACGCACCGCCGAGCGAAAGGCTTTAAAGAAGGGTGGACAAAGTGTCCTACCTTAGTTGAGTTGTTAAGAAATTCTGAACAACTGGATTGTACTTGCAATGTGAATTTTTCTCACATTGCTTAACTTCGGCAACTATGAACCGCCAGTTCATAGTTATTAGGTAGGACGTTTTATTCACCCATTGAACTTGTAAGTATGGCTTACAAGTTAGTGTATTTGCAATTTGCAAAATACGCAATTTGCTTTCGCCCAAAAATGAAATTGTCGGAATGAAAACCCTGAAATTATCGGAATGAAAAGCATGAAATTGTCGGAATTGACAATGGTGGACAGTTTGTCCCACCTAGCCCAGTTGTTCGGGATTTCCGAACAACTAAACTATCACCTCGCAGTTAATAGTTGTTTGGCTTTCCGACGTTGGAAAACCAATAATGAGTTGGTAAGAATTACTTACATACTCAACCGGTGACACATTATCACCAGTTGCTGACATTTTGTCACCAACTCATTCCAGTAGTCAAGCGATCCTTGACTACTCAACTGTTGACGATTTGTCAACGGTTGGACACATTGCAAAAGTCGTTCCACTTTTGTGATTTTTATGGTAAAATAAAAATGTACCAAAACCGAAATTCCCGCCCAAATCATCGCAAAAAGTCACCAAAAATGTACCAAAGTTGGTGCTTCGGGCAAAATCAAGTTTGAAAACGGGTGGACTTAGGCAGATTTTTGATTTATTCTATTTTCAAGTTTGAAAACGGGCAGGAAGCAGTACCCAACTTGGGGAACACTCGGGGTTCGAATCGTAGCGCCTAAGGCATTGTTGTGGGTTCGATTCCCGCCCGGGACGCCAGTAAAAAATATAAAGCCGTAAGGCTTTTATTTTTTACAACTTTTTCACTCTTCACTCATTCATTTATTCACTAATTTTTACTTCGGCTTCATATTTTTTAGTGAAAAAGTGAAAAAATAAATAAGTGAAGAATGAAGGTAGAAATTTTATAAGGTTTTAGTCTTCATAACCTTTCACTTTTTCACTATTCATTAGTTTTTTAGCCAAATTAAATTTTTACTTCGCGAGGTTTGACAAAATCACCCCCGCGAGGAAGGCGACGATTGCGCCGAAGATTGCGAGGGCGAACTTAAAGCCGAAGGATTTTAGGATTTGTTGCTTTTCGTTTTTGCGCTCGCGTTGATAGGCTTGCCCGCGGGTTTTAAGCGAGAGGATATAGGTTAAACTCCCGTTTTTGTCGCCTTTTTCGAGGTCGATATAACCGTCGATGACGAGGTTTTTCATTATTTGGTCGAGCTCTTTCGTCGTGAGTTCGGTTTTCGGCAGTAGCGACGCCAAAATCTCTTTCGGCGTTAAAAGGGCAGCGCCTTTCGACTTGCATTTTGTATAGATATAATCCATGATTTTTCGCTCTGTTTTCGAAAGCATGATTTAACCCCTTTTTAAAGTAAACTAAAAAGCAAATTGCCGAGAAATGACGCGCTTACCATTATTATAAACCCGAGCCCGCCTATTAAGAACCAAAAAATGGGGTTTTTATTGCGCGCGGTATGCGTTTTCTCTTTAAGTTCGAGCCGCCCTTTCGCGGTTATCCGCAGGCAATAAACCTCTTCATCGGAATATTTTATCTCAATATAGCCGCCGTCGGAAAGGAAACTCAAAATCTCGCCAAGTTTTTTTGCGTCGCCCTCGATTGCGTTAAGTTCCGCGATTTCAACGACTTTAAATTTATCGTCGTCGCTGATTTTAAGGACGAAAGATAAAAGCGATCGCGTTCGTTTATCAAGCATAATGCCATTATAGCAGTTTTGAGAAGTTCGCGCAACAAAAATGAGGGCATAAGCCTAAACATAGCTTTGACTTCTATTTATTTTGTGGTAAAATAATTTAAGGAATTTTTAATATGGGGCAACAGCAGAAAGTTGATTTTAACGAAACAAAACATCCCTATTTGTGGGGGTCAATAACTGTCTTTGCCGCAATCGGGGCAATTGGCGGCGCACCTCTTTTGCTTTTCGTAATTTCGTATGCAGAATTACACAATATAAACATAGCGACGGCTATTATTGTGGCCATACTTGTTTATGTCATTTTCGCCTTTATAGTCTGTATGATAATCAAAGGGATTAGTGCTATTATAAATAGTCGCAATTACTATCCACAAAAAACGATTGAATACAATATAACAAACAAGCGAAAAATTTCCGCAGATACTATGGTCGATAATTGGATAATTCAAAATGGAATTGAGCCGGTCGAATTGCACATAAAAGATATTGAGCAATGGAAAAAGACAAAAATCGACACATTTAAAGGCAACGCTAGAAAGATTGAAAAGTTTAACGCCCGTTGCGCATTGAACAAAGGTAAGGCATTTCGCTTCGTTTCATATCGAATGCAAACAAGATATCAACAAGTAAATTATAAAAAATACCCTTATCAAGTTAGGGTTAATAATGAGGATGTTTGTGTTAGTGAGGCGTTTATGCTGGAGAGAATAGATTTTTTGAAAAAGCATGATTTCAATATAACTTACAATCAATACCACGCCGTCGACCAAAGAAAAGTATTAACAAAATCGATGCGCGAACAAGTAAAGCGTCGCGATAATTGGACTTGTCAATTATGCGGAAAGATTATGCGCGACGGGGTTGGGCTTCATATTGACCATATTGTCCCTATATCGCGGGGCGGGAAAAGTATGTTGGCGAACTTGCGTGTGTTGTGCTCAAAATGTAATGGAAGCAAGGGTGGAAGGCTTGACGGCGACGAAGAAAGAGATGATTTTTACGAAAAAGACGAATTATATTAACCCATTTTTTGCCCGTGATGGTTTTATTTCTATCGTTATAGGAATAAAAGCAACTATTTATTGCCAAATTTTATAAATTATTCCCATACCGGAACGAAAATGCGACGCCTATCGCAACATAAAGTCGATGTAGGTTGCGAAGCCTTTTTGGGGGTCGTTTTTGATTGCGTGGGTTAGGGCGCCGATTAGATGACCGTTTTGGATGATCGGGCTGCCGCTCATTCCGCGGATTATTCCGCCGGTTTTTTCGATTAACGCGGGGTCGGTTATGCGGACGAGCATGGATTTGCCGTTTGGTTTTAGTTGGAACTTTGGCTTTATGATTTCGATTTCGTATTCCTCGGGTGCGCCACCGTCGAGGCTCGCGATTAGGGTCGCCGCGCCCGCTTTAACGGAATAGCGGCTTGCGATTGGGTAGATTTTTTGCGTTTCAGCGAAAAGCGCCGAGTTTTCGTTAAGGCAGCCGAAAACGCCGAAGTCGCCCGAGAAATGCAAAACGCCGTCGCCGTCCGCGCGCTTATTTATCGAGGCGTTCATTATGCCGATATGTTTTTGCGTCGATTTTTCGAGGCTCCCGAAGTTTGGGCGGAAAACTTTGCCGCTTTTTGCGTCGATTTTTGCGCCAGTTTCGGGGTCGGTTAGGGCGTGCCCCAACGCGCCGAAGTTATTATTTTCGGGGTTGATATAAGTTAAGATTCCGACTGCGCTGGTTTTATCCTTAACCCAAATGCCGAGGTTTTCGCCACTCATTTTGCCTCTCGAAATGAGTTTGGATTCGCGGGTTTTGCCGTTTCTAACGAACTTAAATTTAAAGTCCTCGTTATTCGTTTCGAGGAAGGAATTTAGGTCAGCCTCAATATATAGTGGGGTTTCTCGCGAAGATGCTACTATATATGTTAATATATCGCCCTTCTTTAAACCGAACGCGGGATAGTTTTCGAGGACGATAAGCCCGTTCGCGTCCGCGACGATGCCGATTTGGTTGCCGCCGACGAGCATATTTTCGTTCTCGAACGTTTCGACGGTTATCGTTTTTAACTTAATCAAGCCGAAGAGTTTTATGTCGATTTGTTTCGTTTCTCCGGTTGCGGTTGCGACGCTTTCGCCGGAGGTTGTCTTTAAAAGAGGGGAAGAGAAGAGCGCGCCGTTATCGAACTCGTCGTTCGAAAGATAAACCGTTTCGTTTATCGCGAAAGTCGAAAGGTTTGGGTAAAAAATCGCGACGGCGAAGGAGAGTAAAAACACGAAAAAGCAAAATAACCGCAATTTTTTAAACTTCATCTTCCTAGTATGGGAATTTTTTTTACGGATATACGACGAAAGATATTGCGCTGAAATAACAAAGCCACTCAATCAGGCTCGCGAGAACGATAACGACGAGAAAGCCTAGCAAATCCTTAAAAAACTGTCGTTCGAGCCCGCCTTTCACTAAGCCCAAGCGGCGGAGGCGTGCGGTTGCGCGGAAAATATAGACGACTAGGGCGGCGAGCAGGATTAAAAAGAAGAACAAGAAAAAGAAATACGAGATTAGCAGGACAAAGCCTTGCAGCCCGTATTTCAGGAAGATAAACGCGATGTCTATTATAACCCAATAGGCTTTTAGCGTTATCCAAGGGATCGCGAGCAGTGCGGAATAGCGGTTTAGGCACAGCAAAAACACAAAAAGCGACAACAGGGCGAACTCCAATATCCTATTTAGCGCGAAGGTAAAGATGCTGGCGTTTTGTTTTATCGCAGTTTGGATGTTTGCGTCGACGCGCTTCGGGTTTATGTCGCTGACGGTAAAGTTCGTATTCGTTAGCGTCAAAATCGCGAGGACGAACCCGAGCGCCGCGAAAATCCCGAGCCAAATATAAAGTTTTCTGTTCCTCGCGAAATTAACTTTAACCAAATCTTTAAGGTTTAGCCAAAACTCCTGAAAGCGTTGTTTCACTCCTATTTATATGGCGGCGGCGCGCGGATAATGCGGGGCGCGTTCTCATGAGCGGTCGAAACGGCAAGATAATCAAGAAAAATAAGGGGATTTACAAAAAAACGCTTGACACCCAAAGCAGGCGTGCGTTATTTTTAATAAACCCTATTTTTATAGAGGGAACTTTTAAAAGGAAATTTTTAAAATGAGTAATATTAAAAATTACATGAACAAGAGAGACGACGTTGCGCTCGATAAAGAGCAGGAGTTATTAGATAAAATGGTTCTTCTTGAAGGTGTTTGGGTGAGGGATGAGCAAACCGCAGAAGAAAATATAAAAAACAGTAATCATCTTCGTTATCCTAACTATGATAAGGACGGCAACTACCGCATAAGTTCTAGGGATACTTATCGAGAAAGACGCCCAAGCGATTTGGAAGCTTTAAAACAAACATATAGTTATAATAACGGCAAGATTACGGTCATGTCCTCGGACGGTAAACTTTATGGTGCGCCTGCGACGGAAGAGATTATGAATTTATTAAAAGAATCAGGCTATAAAGAGGGGATACTAAAAAATATCAGCCTTGGTGTTGAGCTCTCGAACGGCGAGAAAATCGTTAATAAGGAAGGACAAGAAGAAGTTTTTAAAAGATGGAACGCGCTTGACGAACAACAACAAAAAGAAATCGAAGAAAGACAAAAACAACGAGAAGCGGCGGAACAAGAAAAAGGAATGTAAACTAAACAAAACAAAAACGGCCTAAGCGCCGTTTTTTAACGCGTATAAAAATTTTTAAATTACAAACCATAGGGTTATGGAAAATGTTAAAAGAGATTTAAAAAATGCGAAAAACACAAGATATAGTGGGTCTTCTAATATAAATAAGACTAAATGTTGTTTTGCAGTTGCGTCGGCGCTGGCTGTCGTTTCTTGCGGCGGGATTATCGGAACGGTTGTTAGCGATTATAAGTTGCGCGCGGAAATCGCGGAGAAAGAGCAAAGTTGCGTTAATTGTTATGCTGGCGACGTCGGCGCTAACAGTTTTAGCTATTCGAGTTTTGAGTTTTCGCCTAGCGGAGCGCATTCATATGGGTTTAGGTATCTTGTTCCGGCTTCAGCTGGGCTTAGCGTCGGCGACGTTATTCCGGTTTCGGCTGGGCTTTTAATAAACGAGGGCGAGGGCGAGCAGGGCGCGGCGAACAAAAATTCGGCGACAAAAACCGCGAAAGATAGCGCTGCGAACAAAAATTCGTCAACAAGCGCGGCGAAAACAAGTAAAACAAGCGCAGCCGCAAGCGCAAACACGGCGAAACCTAGCGCGGCAAGTGCGACAAACGAAGCCTATCCGAACGCGCCAGCGGTTTCCGCGAAGGCTGGGTTTTTATTAGAAGCCAACTCGGGCAAGGTTTTGTTCGAGAAAAACGCGGACGAGAAGTTGCCTATCGCCAGCATGACGAAAATCATGACCTTAGCCGTTATTTATGACGCAATCGAGGCGGGCAAACTTAAAATGGACGATAAAATTATGGTTTCGCAAACCGCAAGCGGAATGGGCGGAAGCCAAGCATTCCTCGATTTCGATAGCGAATACACGGCGAGCGAACTTATTAAGACGATAGTTGTTGCGAGCGCGAATGATTCTTGCGTTGCGCTTGCGGAGCATCTTTTCGGGAGCGAGGGCGCGTTTGTCGCCGAAATGAACAAGTTAGCGAAGAGCCTCGGCATGACGAACACGAATTACGCGAACTGCACGGGGCTGCCTGCGGTTGGGGCATATTCAACGGCGCGCGACACCTCGAAAGTTTACGCTTATATAATGGAAAAGCAGCATTACGCCGACTTTAATACGCTTTGGATGTTCGATTTCCTCCACCCAAGCGGCCGCACAACCGCGCTTTCCAATACGAACAAGCACGCGAAATTCTATAATGGCGTTCTCGGCGGAAAAACCGGCTTTACCGCGGAGGCAGGGCATTGCATAACTGTTGCGGCGGAGCGAAACGACTTAAAACCTGTTGCAGTTATTATAGGTGCGGGCGACAGCAAAACGCGATTTAAAGAATCGGGCGACCTTATGAACTACGTTTTCGATAGTTTTGAGAACAAGAAGGTTTTAGATAAAGGAACGGCGATTGCGACGGCTGAGGTTCGCGGGGCGGCTAATGAGAACGAAGGCGTTTATCCGCGCGAGGATTATTTCGTTTTGGCGAAAAGAGGCGATAACACAACATATAGTATCTCTTATGATATAAATGATACTATAAAAGCGCCGATTAAGGCTAACGAGCCAATCGGCAAGATTTTAGTTTCGGAAAACGGAAAAGTTATTAACGAAACGGACGCGGTTTTCGCGAAGGATATTAAAAAACTCGGCTTTGGCGGAATGCTTAAAAAAATCGGGGAGATGTTTAACTAAATTTATTTAATCAATTTTTAAAAGAAACACCGCGCCAATAATTCGGGGCGGTGTTTTAATATGCTCGGGACAAAGTTTGTTTTGGTGCTTTAAAATAAATCTTTTGGACTATTTAACCAACTCTTTTAGGGCGGCCGCGCGCTCGGCGAGGATTTTTTTAGTTATTTTGCTGTTTATTGCGATTTCGAAGCCGTGGATTGTTTGGCGAGTTTCGTTTATTTCGACTTCGGCGCCGAGAGCTTTTATTTTATCGCCGAAAATCAGCGCCTCGTCGCGCAGGCAATCGAACTCGCTAACTTCAAGATAGGTTTTTGGGAAGTCGTCAAGGGCGAGGTTTTTAACGGGGTCGCTGTATTCGGCGATTCCGTATTTCGCGTATTTTTTAGTAATTTTTTCGGCGATTTTGCTGTTCCAAAGCGGTAAGTCAGTAAAATTTTCGCGCGACGGGGTTGGCTGGACATTCGGGTCGTTAACGGCGGGGTAAATTAAGAATGCGCCGTCGGGGGTTTTTATACCGCGTTCCCGAGAGGTTAGAACCGTCGAAATTGCGAGCGTTCCGCCTGCGCTATCGCCGCCGACTAGGATTTTATCGGGGTTTATGCCGAGCTTATGCGCGTTTTCAACGACGTATTTATAGCCGAGATAACAATCCTCTATCGCCATCGGGTATTTCGCTTTCGGGAGCAGGCGATAATCCACGGAAATAACGACACAAGGGGTTTGCTTTGCGTAGATTTGGAGCATTGATTTATGCTGGGGCGCGGCTTGCATTAAAAACGCGCCGCCATGAAAATATACTAGCGCGGCGAGTTTTTCGTCGGCGCGGACTTTCGGCGTTAACTTTAAGAGTTTGATTTTTCCGCCGCCGAAGCCATCAATTTTTATAACCTCTTGGGTTAAGTTTTCGTCTTTCGGCTTTAAATAAAAGATAGGCGAGAGAAGTTTATTTATCGCGGCTAAAACTGCGCGGTTCGTCGGCGTTTTAACGAGAGAGAACTTTAAAAAGTCTTTATGGATATCGTATTCTTTTTTCATCTTTAAATAATAGCATTGTTTCGGCGGAAAACAAAAGGGAATTACTTATGACTTACCTATTATAAATATACAAAATTTAATACCAAAAATATCGAAAATCGATTTAAATCGTTTGCGGTTTTCGGGGGCGGTTTGATAATATATAAGCGTAGAATTGCGGATACTATATCTATATAAGTTATTGGTATAGTGTCCTAAATTTGGGGGAAAACGAATGAGGCGGAGCGCAAGGACTTTATTGCTTCTCATATGCCCGTTGGCTATGGCGCTTCTTTTTTGCGGCGTCTTTTCGGTTTCGGCGAATTCCCTCGGCGCGCGGGTTTACGCAAGTGGCGGACTTAGGTTTTCGGCGCAAACCGTTCCAGCCTCTGAAGTTCCGCCTCTGTTCGACGGCGCGAACCCGATGTTCGGCGACATGGTTCGCTCGGACGCTAGCGGAAGCGTTGATACGCGTTCGGAGGGGGAGGAGGTTAGTCGCCCGTTAAATATATACGGAACGGATTTCTCGGGAAGCCCGACGCTTTCGTTTACCGGAACGCCTGACGCGGTTTTTAACAACAGCGTTATGACGAAGATTAAGGACGGCGAGTTTGGCGCAGAGGACGAAACGTTTTATATTTTAAATGAGGGAAGTCGAGGCGTTTTAGTTGAACTTTTAAACGTTAAGCCTTATGAGGCCAGCGGGGATGATTGGGTTAAGGTTTGGCGCGACGGCGAACCTCAAGCTGTTGGCAATATAGATGGCACGGCGACGGGCGAGGCTAATTTAACTCTTACAGGACCTAACCAAATAGTTAAGACTTCAATTAATTGGTTCGGTGTGCGTGGGTTTTTTACAACCGAGGGGCATTATGAGTTTAAGTTTGAAATTGCGGCTAAGAGGGATTTTTATACAATAAAACAAACTATTTCGTTTAGTTTTTATATTGTTGATGCGGAGAATTATAAGGATCAACCGCTTATTAAGGGAGCTACTAAACGATATAGCGATATAAATAACCAAGAATACTATTATAACTTCGTCGGCGATTATCCTTATTTGAATAAAACGGACGAAGGGTTGTTTGAAGTTGTTGTCCGCGACGATCGCGGGAATGAGGTTAAGTTTACTGACGGTGCGGAGTTCGAGTTTAGCGAAGTTGGCAGTTATGAGATAAGCATACGAATTGGCTGGACGATTAACAAGGGGACAGTTAACGAGAAGTTTGTTGCGGCGCAAAATTATTATGGGTTTAGTCAAAAACTCGTTATTTTCGGCGCGGAGGCGCAATATCAGGCTTGGGTTGTCGACCCCGAAACCGGCGCGGGGCATTTCGAGTATAAAAGTTTTAGCGGCGCAACAAAAACGATTGGCGCGAACGAGTTTGAGATTGACGCGGATATAACTAGGAAGCTCGCGGGTTCAGGGGTTAGCGAGATTGAAAATTCATTACCTGAACTTAAAGTTGCGGAGTATGTTAACGGTAGTGCGGAAGCGTTTGTTAAGAATTACGCGAAAGATATTATTCCGCAATTTAGCGATACCTCAAATTTAAGGACTGCGGTTGTTAATACTGTTCCCGTTAAAATTTCCGTTAATAAGACGCTCGCATATGAGGATCAAAACGCGAAGACCGGCAGCATCTCAAAGGTTTGGTTTAAGCCGACCCATGGCGAGGCAACAGTTAGCGATTTTTATGCCCATAACCTTTTTACGGAAGTCGGGGAGTATGTTGTTATCGTTGCGTATCGAAACGACGAGATTAAGAGTTATCAAAACAACGAAGTTTTAATCTATCGCCAAGTTTTCCATTTTAGGATAAAAAACTACGCGGATATTAGAATCCAAACGGGCGACCTTGACCAAAACGGCGAGATAAACAGCACGCATATTTATTCACTCTCGGAATTTGTCGATGAAAACGGCGTGGAGTCCTTCCCGCTTGCCGTTAGCGCGGATACATGCTGGGCTTATGTCGATAACGAAAAGTATACGAATTCAAAAGAGCCTTACGAAAACGCGCCGACTTTTAAAATCGCGAAAATAGATTACGAAACTTATCGAAGTTATCGTGACCCTATCGCTGAGGCGTTTGGCAGGGCTATCCCTTTACCTATGGACGGCAGTTTTAATTTCGGCGGGGATCAAAACGGTTATTACATTTTTTATGTTTGCTATGGGCAAAAATCCTATACGGCTTATACCGTTATAATAGATAAAACAAAAATGGCGACGGGTTCGTTTGAGGTTGGTAGTAGTTCTGGGTATTCTTATAGCCCGAACCTTACGATTTTGTCGGAAGACGAACTTCGCGGGGTTAAAATGTTCGGCGCAGGTGAAGTTCAATTTAAATGGCGTGAAAAGCCTTCGGGAATTGGGTTTAAAGAAACGCGAATAGATTTCTATAAATACCTTCCTGCGGAATCTTTAACGATAGGGCAAATTAATACGCAAACAAACGGTTTGAGCCCGAGAAAGTTTTCGACGATGCCGACGACTAACTTTGTTAACCCGACTTTTGACGAGGAGGATGGGCTATATAGCGCGGGAACGTTTTCGAACGCGGGGATTTACGTTTTAACGATAACGGACGACTTAGATAACGTTAATACGTTTGTTGTTGTTATCGACGAGAGCGCGCCTTCGTTTGGGCAAACTGGCTTTATCGCGGGCTCTAGCGGAACGCTTATCGAGCATTATATAAATATTGTTTCAGGTAATGTTAATATTACTTGGGGCGACCACAAAACGATAGCCCAAGAGGCTGCGGCTGCGACGGGGGCGGCGGCAGAGCAATTTAATAGTTTAAAAAATAAAGTTTTTGTTGAAACAAGTGGCGGGCTCGCGTTAAATATACCTATTAAAAACGTTTATATGTCAACGAACGGCGCGGCTTATAGTAAAATCGGCGGTTTTTCGCAAAATTTAACAGCGGAGGGCAGTTATTATTTTAAGATTCAAGACGTTCTCGGGAATGAGACGAGTTGGTATACTATTATAAGGAACGATGATGCGATAAATCCGATTGTTCTTGCGAGCGACGCCAGCGAGATCTATGAGGGCGTTAAAGAGGGGTCAAAAACGATTTATCAAAAACCTATCGATAACTCGGCGATTATCGTTCCGTTTGGTGGGAATAAAGCTAGCGTTATAAATAAGGATTATGTTGCGCTCGGGCTTAATGATGTCGGCTCGGCTTTTAATGAAATAGTGATAAACTTTTTTGAGTTTACTTGGGATAAAGGCTCGGCTTATTATCCGTTTACACCGTCGCTCCCGATTCGTCCCGAACTTAATGAACCTCGAACAGGCAAAAGTGCGTTTTATTCTATAACTAACGGCGAGGGCGGAAAAACGAAGGAAGGGCTTTATAACGTCCAATTTTATAGTGGGCTTGAGATTCGTGAATTTTCGTTTATAGTTGATAGGAATCATATTATTGATGAAACGACAAAGGTCGGCGCTAATGGTTATGAAACCGCGACGAAAATCGTTTTTGGAGACGACGAGAAAACCGCAACTTATATTGATTTTGATAAAGACGGGCGGACTTTAAGCGAGGCTGACGCTATTGAATCGAACCTTAGCGCGAACTTTATGTTCCCGCGTTATAAATATAATGGACTTTATAATGGTTCAGTCGAAACGCAAGGCGTTTATAGTGGGTTTAAACTTAACGAAACATTTTATAAATATGATGAAGTTTTGGGTTCTTGGACTCCTATGGGCGATAGGGATAGTTTAGATGAAAAATCGTTTAGCTCGGGCGGAACTTATAAAGTTGTTATTGAGGATAACGTTGTAAGTTCGCCTTGGAGTTTATTTGGCGTAGGCTCGGCGGAGGCAGTTCCAAACAAGAGCGAGATTGTTATTAAATTAAATATCGCGGGCGGCGTCGGTGAAAAACCGCGCGGCGAATTTAAGGCGGATGGCGATGCGCTTACTAAGTATAAGAACGGCTCTGGCGAGCTTAGCCTTATTAAGGGGGAACTTTTCGGGCGGCAAGGCGTTCAAAATCCGGATTTGAGTTTCGATTTCGATGCGAATTATGAGGGCGAAAACTTTTTCGCGCGCGTTAATAAAATTACTATTTCCGCAGAGTCCGAGGAGGGAAACACAGCAACGCAGGATATAGATATTCCAGCGAACAACAACGAAGCAATCGCGAGCGTGTTCCAAACGTTCCTAACGCGCGATAAACACGGGAAATATAGCGTTGATATTTTAAATTGGCTTAGCCAAAACGAAATTTCGGTCTCTTGGGACGTTCGCGTTAAGATAGACCTTAAAACGACGAACGCGGGCATCGGCGGGAGTTATGAGCTTACGATAGATAGAAGTCTTCCGCAATTTAATTTAAATAGAATCAAAAACCCAAGCTACGGCGACGAGCTATATAATAAGTTTGTCGGCGACGCGAACTACGTTTATGAAATATCGACGACTTTTGCATGGACAGAAAGCGACGTTAGCGATACCTATTCAATAAATTTCGTTGAGGTTGATAGTGGTTTGCGGCGGGTTTCTAATGATCATATTTCAGGTTATAGCGCGATACCATTTGCGGACAGAATAAGACTCGGGCGAGATGAAGTTAGATATTTCCGCGTAACCGAGCAAGACGGCTTAGCGCATGAGCGAAGTTATTATGTAAAGATTAGGGGCTCGGAATATAAGGAGGCGATATTAGCGCGCGGGCTTCAGTTTGATGGCGAGAATATTTTAACCGCGGGCGCAACGCGAATTATCGGGCAAAATATCGAGATTTATAATATTGAGGACTTCGTTTCGAAAAACCCATACTTTTATATTGAACTTACAAACGGCGCGGGGCAACCCGTTTCGGCGGATAGCACAATGAGCCAGCAAGCGATTTTACAGGCGCTTAACGGAATGTTCGAGGCGAGCCGAAACGCGAAAAAGGCGGACAGTTTTACGATGACGATAATGACGGGGCTTAAGAGCGCAACGCGAACCGTTTATTTATGCCAGCTTTTAGCTGACGTTCCTAAACTTCAAATCAGGGCGGAGAAATACTACGATAACGTTGTTTTAAAAATCTTGAATTATGCCGCTGTGCCTGCGTTCCCTGCGGATTGGGTGAGCACCGTTGACGTTAAGATTAAAGGGCTCGGGTTTACGGATGCTAACGGCGACCCAATCGAACCAACCGCAACCCACAACCTAGCGCGCGAGATTTATATTAACTACGGCGACGTCGTTATATCTAATAAAGAACTTGTTTTCGAGGTTTCGACGCAATTCGGCATAACGACGGTTGTTGAATACCACGGCGCTAGCAACATCTCGACCGGCATAAACTTTTACGGCTATACGGAAACAGGCAGCGACGGTATCAAACGCGTCGGCGATGCGCGCGGGGTTATGGTTTCGTTCGCAACCAGCGTTTACGATATTATATTATATAGAAACGAAACGATTGTCGATGCTAAAACGGCAAAAGGCGTTCAAATAACGACGGATGATATAAATACTTATATAACGATTTCGCCGACGGCGGGGCATTTTATCCAAGACGACAAGGACGATAACGACGGCGACCTTAACTCTTGGTCGGTTAAACTTACCGAGAAAATCAGCGGAAATTTAGTTTCGCTTGACCCTTCGGCGATAGCGGGAATGAGCGCGAGTTGGAGGTTCGCCGCGCAAGTTTCAAAACTTAAATTCTTTAAGGGCGATGGCGCGCAAATCGACGACCTCGAACCTAACGGGACATATCTTTTAACGGGCTCGGTTTCGGTTGTCGTTAACTTAAACGAAACGCCGTTCGGTTGCTCGGTTTATTATAACTCTTCGGCGACGGGGAACGTTATATTAGCGCCGGGGCAAAATGCGTTCGTTCTCGACAAGGCGGGAAATTATAGCGTTTACGTTTCGAATAGGTTTGGTGCGACCGAGGTTTATAACTTTACGATAGCCTCGCTTAAGCAAACCGCGTATCAACTCTCGAACAAAGAAAACAACCTCATTATCGAGAAATCGCCACTTTCATATACTAAATCGGACAGCAAGAAAATTGATTTGTTTTTCATAAACCAACCTGTTGGTGTTGAGTATGGCGATATGCCGTATGGCGATGAAACGCAGATTGACGCGCTGCTTTCCGCGCTTAATATAAATCTCATAACCTCGAACGGTAGCGTTCGCAATAAGCTTTCCGTAACGCGCGAGGCGGACGGGGCGTATATCTTTAAACTTTCTGCGGAGGGCGATATCGCGACGGCGGTTGAGTTTGCGGTTATGGTTATATCGAATACAGAACAAGGCACGTTTAATAGCAGTATTAGCTTGAGCGGCGTTAGTACGTCAAAAGAACTTATAGATAGCGTAGTTTATCTTGCGAAATCGAGCGCGGGCTTTAGCGTTTCGGTAACCGACGGACGCCTCTATTCGGGCAACCGTCAAGGCAACATTATTTACGCAAATTATTATAGAAACGGCGTTTTATTAGGAAAAATCTATGCGGACAGCGCGTTCGGACAAACCGAATTAAACGTTTCAGCGAGCGACGCGGGCATTTATACTTTCGAGCTTTTCGATTGGGCGGGAACGCGCAAAACGCTTGTTCAAGGCAAAACAAACATTAAGACTTTCACAGTTATAAACTTAGGTTCTGTTCCTGCAACGCTTAATGGGCAAGTTCCTGTTGACGGGCTTATTTATAGCAATAGGCTGACGATTTCGGTTCTTGACCTTATGCCTTATGGGCTTATCGATACGGCGGCTGGATATATTTCGAAAATGGAAGTTTATATCGATGGTGCGTTAAATTCGGCTAAAAGTTTTGAGTTTGAAACTAAACAAAGCCAAAGCGAATGGGTTTTCGACCAAGTCGGGAATTATCAAGTTATTATGACGTATCGCTTTGGGCAAGGCGCAAACGACGTCGTTAAAACGACGTATAATTTTCAAATTCATGCCGCCGACGCAAATTATAAAACCTTTAATTTTAGTTCGGCAAATGACGTTAAAATAACTAGGATCGTTCGCGCGGGCGTTGATATAACGAAGAATTTCGACCTTAATAGTAACATAAAATTAGACGCGGCGACGGGGCTCGGGCGTTATTATATTACTTATCGGGTTTTAGGGACAAATCTTCGCGAGGCTTTCGACCTTAATATCAGCGTTAATATCGCTACGATCGCGCGGAGCCAGATGTTCTCGGCGGATGTTGCGTTCGGCGGGAAAAAGACTGGGAATGCAACGGTTTCTTATAATGTTAATCAAATTTACGCGGAGTATGGCGCTAGCAGGATTATTATTAAGCGAAATGGCGTAGAAGTCGCGCAAATCGCGGTTTCGGGCTATATTATGTCGGAAAATGGGTTCGGAGTTGAACAAGACGCCGCGAAAGCAACGCGGCAATGGAAGACGCCGGAAGAGGATTTCGCCGGCATATATACTGTTCAACTGCTAACTTCGCGGGGCGACCTTATCACGAGCGAAAGTTTTAGGGTTTCGATTCCGCTTAACTCACTCGCGATTATACTCATTTGGGTTGGGGGATTGATTCTTGGCGCGCTGATTTGGTTAACTATCCGCATGCGCATGAAAAAACGCATAGTTTCGTAATTGACACGCGCGACTTTAACCCATATAATATATAAAAGGAGCCTAAGCCATGGACATTTTATATGCTATATTAGAGTTTTGTGGGGGCATCGGGGCATTTTTATTCGGCGTAAAAGTCATGAGCAACGGCTTACAGGCGGTTGCGGGGAAAAGTATTCAAGACAAGGTTCATAAATTCGCGCATAATAAATACGCGGGGGCAGGGTTCGGGTTCGGCATAACGGTTTTGTTCCAATCATCAACGGCGACGACGACGCTCGCGGTTTCGATGGTTTCGGCTGGGTTATTAACGCTTGGCGAAGCCGTTCCTATAATTTTCGGTTCTAACTTAGGAACGGTTGTCACGCAGGCCATAGTTTCGTTCAATATAATTAAGTTAACGACGGTTTTCGCGGGGCTTACCGGCGTTTTAGCGATTATTTATGCTAGCGTTAAAAGTGAACGAGTTAAGAGAATTGTCTATCCGTTTATCGGGTTTTGCCTTATGTTTGTTGGTTGCGGGCTTATGGGCAACGACTTTATTACGGGTTTCATCGGCGATTTAATTGTTAATGTAGACCTCGGGTTCTTTTCGGGCATCGCGCTTTTTGGATTCGGGTTCGTTTTGGCTGTCGTTCTTCAAAGCAGCCTTTCCGCAGTTATAGTTTTGATTGGCGTTTACGGCGCGACAACCGCAATTTCGTTAACCAGCATTGCGTATGTTTTAATGGGCGTTAACGTTGGAACGACGCTGACTGCGCTACTTGCGGCTATCGGCGGCCGCCGCGACAGCCTTCGCGCGGGGGTTGCGCACCTTCTTTATTCGGTTTTGGGCTCGATTTTGTTCTTTGCGCTTATGCCGACGGGCTGGCTCAACCTTCTTGAGAATATAGATAAAGGCTTCCAAATCGTTATGTTTAACGTAGTATTTAATACCGTTATGCTTATTATCTTGTTGCCACTTTCGGGCGCGTATACGAAGATGCTTAAACGAATTGTTAGGACTAAGCCTTCTAAATATATCGATAAGTATGCGATTCCGCCGGACGTTATGGATTTCCCGCAAGTTGCTATGAACACACTCCAAAAACAAACCGTTTCGCTTTATAAAGAGTTTTACAATATGTTTAAGGGCGAGATTATTAGTTTCGAGTCAAACGAACTTAGGATTGAGAACTTTAAAAAACTTAAAGAGAAGTTCGAGGAGAATATCGATAAGGTTCTCGCGAACGGAACGGAAATTTATGCGCGGCTCGACGGGGCGGACGCGGCGGAGATGAACCTCGTTAACGACAGGTTAGCCGACCTTAAATATATAAGTGGGTATGCGGCGCGTGCGTTTAGGTTTTCTTATAATTTAAAGAAAACTAAACTTGACGAGGCGATTGCGGCGCGGTTTGAGGGGTATTTTACGCGCGTTATCGATTTTATGGAGAAGTGCCTTAGCGTTATAAACGGCGATATAAGCGCGGATAGCGACCATATTTTCGAATGGCAGACCGAACTCGACAACGAAAAGCGTGTCATCCAACTCGCGCATATCAAACTCATTAAAGAGGGCAGCCGTAAGACGGATTTCGTCCTTCTCGGGGATACGCTTAATAATATCGAGAGCATTTATTCGAAATATGGCATTTTCGCAACGATAAAAACGCGAAAATACGAGCAAATAATCGCGGACACTAATTCTTAATTGAAATTATTGGGGGGCGTGTTGTTTCAATTCATAAAAAACGGTTTTCGCCGTTTTTTAGTGTTTTTTAACGCAGGGTTGACTTAATAATCGTCGTCGTCATCTTCTTCTTCATCGTCGTCGTCTTCTTCTTCTTCGTCATCATCATCGTCAAGTTCGAGGTCGTCGAGTGGGTCTTCGGCCTCTTCTGTTAGTTGTTCTTCCTCTTTTGCGTCTTTGTCGTCCGCAGGAATGCCGATAATGTCGAAGCTTTCGTCGTCCTCTTCGTCAGGTTCGATTATATTAAGCCCGTCGTCGGTGTCTGCGGTCGTATCGTCGTTGTCGTCGCTAGGGGGCGCGTAAAGCGCGGAAAGTTCGTCCTCAGATAGGTCGCTTTCGGCGAGGCAGATACTACAAACCGGTGCGTCGTCGGTTATATAATTCGTTTTACAAATAGGACAAAGGCCGATTTTTTGAAACGCCTCCTCGTCGACATAGTTCGTTGCGAGTTCTTTCATTTTTTGCTTACAAACAGGGCAAAACTTCTCCTTTTTAAGGATATAATTAAGCTCGCATTTTGGGCATTTAATATATGTTTGTTTCATATCAAAAATTTATATGCGAATTATAACCGCTTGTCAATGGTTTTAATTGATTTTTTCGCGCGAATTTCATATAATCTTCGTATGGATATTAGGTTTATCGGAACGGGCTGTTTTCATACGAAACGCAATAACACAAGTTTTATTATCGGCGACAAAATTTTGTTTGATTGCGGGTTCGGGATAATAACGAAGTTGCATGATGTTGGGATAGAGCCTTGGGATATCGAAACGCTTATTGTTTCGCATTTCCACCCCGACCATACCGGCGATTTGATAAACTTTTTGTTTCGGCGCGAGGCTTATACGAAAGAACTCTTTAAATCGCTAAAAAGGCTAAAACGCCCGCTTAAAATAATCGGTTCGGTTGGGCTTAGGGCATTTATAGAGAGTTATGCGGAACTTTTTAAATATAATTATCCGAGCATTTTCGACGGCGTAGAGATAATCGAGATGCGCGGCGGGGAAGCGCGGGATTTCGGCGAGTTTAAGGTTTCGGCGTTCGCTGTCGAGCACGATAGTTACGATATTGCGGACGAGGCGCTCGGGTTTATCTTTGAGCAGAGCGGCGAGAAACTAGGTTATAGCGGCGATACGGCCCTTTGCGAAAATTTAACTTCGAATATAAAGAACGCGGATAATTGGGTTATCGATACCTCGCATAAAAAGAAAAAGGAAGGGCAAGTTTCGCATCTCGATTTAGTTGAAGTTAAAGAAATTGCGGGAGAATACCCCGAAAAGAAGTTTTATGCGGTTCACAGGCGGTTTGAGGTCGAGGGCAACGACGGGAATTTGTTTTTCCCGAATGACGGCGATATAGTATCGGTTTAAACCCACAACCACAATATATTGGGGTATCTATAAAAATAATAACACAAGATTTTTTAATACTCTATTATAAATAAAATATGGTAGACATGTATTTTCGGCGTGGTATAATATGGCATGGGAATGAAGATTAGAAATTTTTGTGCAGAAGAGCTTAGGAGACAAGGTTTTAGCAATGATGAAATTGATGCAAAGCTTGAAGAGACATTAGAGAGGGCGAATAAGGTAGAGGACCATCAATTTACAAAGATGAAAAAAATGTTTAAGACCAAACCTGCACCGAAGGTTCAGAGAGAACTGGATAAGGCTTTGTTAACTGAAGCAGGAATAGCTAAATAAATAGTCACAAAAATTAAAACTGCTCATATATAAGCGTATGGGCAGTTTTTCTTTAACCGATAGGCAGAGTTTAACCCTTAGCGGTATAACAAAAATAAAATCGAGCGAACCTATGCAAATTATTGCGGTTCAAGACGGCGCGGGGGTCGTAATTTCGGGTAAGGACTTAACGGTTGTTAACGCGAATATCTCGACAGGCGAGCTCGAAGTTTCCGGGCGCGTTAACGGCGTTCGCTATACAGACAAGCAAAAAGAGCGCAAGTTTAGTGTTAAGAACCTTTTTAAGTAGGCTTTTGGCTAGTTGGTTTCGGCGGGCGCGGGGCAATGCGCCTATTTTTGGTGTTCGGCGCGCGTTTTTTAAATAAAGTTTTTAGTTTTCTCGATGATTTCGTCTTTAAAGGTTTCGGGGTTTGTTAGAAAGACGGTATTTTTTTCGCGTTTAAACCAAGTGCGCTGGCGTTTTGCGTATTGCATAGTTCGGGTATAGAGGTTTTCGATATATTCGTCGCGCGTAACTTCGCCGCGGATGAATTTAACGTTCCAATAATACTCGAGCCCGAGTTTTAATAAAAATTCGGGCGAAACGCCGTTTTTTAAAAGCGACGCGGTTTCTTCGATGATGCCTTCGTTGAGATGTTTTTTTATTCGCGCTAGAACGCGCGGCGCAATCCATTCTTTCGGCGGCAACAGGGCGAATTGCAGAACGTTATATCGCGGCTCGCTTACTCGGTAGGTTTTTTCGGGGTTGTCGTCGTTGGCGAGTTCGTTTTCGGCGGGGCTCATCGCGAAGTTATACCCCTCAACGACGGCGCGGGAATAAAGCCCTGTTCCGCCGCAAAGAATCGGCAATTTTCCACGCAACAATATTTCGTCGATAACGCGGTAGGCGTCGCGTTGAAACTCCGCTACGCTGTATGTTGGAGTTGTTGGCTGGTTTTCGCCTTGTTTTTTGGGAGGCTCGACGAACGAGAGCAGATGATGCGGAACGCCTTGCATTTCGGTCGTTGTTATTTTTGCGCTACCGATATCGAGCCCAACGTAAACTTGGCGGCTATCGCAAGAAACGACTTCGCCGTTAAAAAGTTTTGCGATTTCGACCGCGAGGTCGCTTTTTCCGCTTGTTGTTATGCCGACTATCGAGATAATTTTAGGTTTCATAGCCTAATCCCAATTAAAAGTTAGCCAATCGAACATTTTTTCGAATGCATAAGTAGTTAGCGATTTGCTGTTTGGAATAATTTCAACGATTTTTCCAACGAAATTCGCCATAAGTTGCGGGCCGAAAGCGGTGCAATCCCAACTTCGAATGTTATACATCTCTGGGCTGCCGTCGCCGCCGCGGTTATCGCCCATAAAGAACCAATAGCCTTTTGGAAGGACAATTTCGTATCGGGTAAGGCCGTTTGGATAATAGACTTCTTGTATGAATTTTTTGAAATCGCTTCGCCATGCGCTATCGACCGAGCCGCCCACGCCACCAGAATTTATAAAGTTATAAATGCCGTCGAATGGGATATTGCGCCCCCAAATAGGGTCGAGATAACTTTCGTTAATGGGAACGCCGTTCACTTCGATTTGGTAGCGATGACCGTTATAGTCGTTATCATCGTCTTTTTGGACGAAGGTTAGGGTATCGCCCTCTTTCGCGATGAGGCGTTTTATAAAGAGTTTATATTTTTTGCCGTTCTCGTCGACGTAATCGCCTTTACCTTCCTTATCATAAAACCGAGTTATGATTATATCGCCGCGCGCCACATTTTCGGGGTTGTTGTTTTTACTAACGATGACGCTGTCGGTGTTTTTAGGGTTGTCGTTAGTATATTCGGCGTTTATTGTTTGCTTCATGCTTGGGCCGTCGACGGGCGAGAGGAAATACGCCATCGAAAAAGCGACCAAAACAACGCAAAGACAGATTATTAAAGAACTAACCGCAACCGTTATCGCGCCGCCTACTCGCGAGCGCGCGGTGCTTTCTCTAATTCCTTTGCCTTGTGATTGGCGCGTATGTTGTTGTGCCGAGAAACCTTTTCGCATATTAAAAATTATTGCATAAGAGATTTTTAAATGCAAGTAATCTTGCGCGGTTGTGGGGCAATCGTTTAAATAATTTCGCGCGTTTGCTTGATTTCGCGCGGGGCGTTAGTTTATAATTCGCTATGAAGAATAAAATGCTGATTGTTGTTGTCGAGGGGCCGAGCGGGGTTGGGAAAGACAGTATAATCAAGGGGCTTATTGCGAAACGACCGGATTTTTATGAGAAAATGCCGTCCGTCACGAACCGCGAAATGCGCGAGGGCGAGGCGCAAGGAATGCCTTACTATTTCGTTTCGACGGCGGAGTTCGAGAAGATGCAAGGCGCGGGCGATATTTTCGAGTGGACGATGCGCCACGGGACATACCGCGGCATGAGTTATCGCTATATAAACGAGATTTTTAAGCGCGGGCACGTTCCTATTAAAGATTGCGATTTAATCGGCGTTAACGCGCTTAAAAAGGCTTACCCTAACCGCGTTTTAACGATTTTCGTGACGGCGCCTAAGGAACAAGTTCGCGCTCGTTTGAGCTCGCGCGGCGATAAGGAGGCGGATATCGAGGTTCGGCTTAAAGATTACGACAACTATATTAAAGAGGCGGGACATTACGACAACCAAGTCCAAAATATTGTTTTAGATGAGGCGATTCGCGAGATTGACGAGATTATCGTTAAGGCGTATGAGGCGCTGCTTTAATGGATAAGACACTTCGCGATTTTAACGAGTTTTTGGTCGAATACAATAAAAACGTTAACCTAACCGCGCATAAAACTATCGAGGATAGCGCGCTTTTCAATATCGAGGACAGCCTACTTTTCGTAGGGTTTATGCGAGAGATACTACTAGATAATGTATCGTGCGTCGATATTGGGTCGGGGTGCGGTTGCCCAGCCATTCCGCTAGCCGTTTCGTTTCCTAAAACGAAATGGACTATGGTTGATTCTATCGGCAAGAAAGTCGACTTTTTAAACGCGGCGGTCGAGAAATGTAAGATAACGAATGCCCGCGCGATTAAGTCGCGCATCGAGGATTTAGCGAAAGATAACGAGAAAAAGTTCGATGTTTTGACGGCGCGGGCGGTCGCAAATCTACCGACTTTACTTGAATATGCCTTACCGCTTTTAAAGGTTGGCGGTGTTGCGCTTTTATATAAGGGTGTCAGCGCCGAGGAGGAAATCAACCAATCCAAACGCGCGTTATCGGTTTTAGGCGGGGAAGTTATTCGCGTTTTAAAGGCTAACTTAACGCCGGAAATCGAGCGAACGCTTATCGTCGTTAAAAAAGTTAAGCCGACGCCGAGCGGTTATCCTCGAGGCGGGAATAAACCGCGGCTAAGTCCGTTATAGAGAGTGAATTTTTTTACAATTTTTTTACAAATTGGGTATTGAAAAGCGGTTTTAGGTATGTTATAGTCTTTTATGGAAAAAAACATCATCGACCAAATTTGCGAAGAACTCGACGAAGGGATTAAAAACAAAGCGCGTATAGATTGCTTTGTTGGGCTTGATAAGACGCGTTCAGAAATAAAAGCGTTGGATGAGAAGGAAACGTTCTCGTATGAAGGTTTAGAAGAGCTCAGAGGAATAGACAATAAACGCGAAGAAGGCAATAAGCGTTTGACTAATTTAAAAATAAATAGCCACCTCCAAGAGGTTTGTGTTGGGTGTAAGTTGGGTGCGCTGAGCTCTTGTGGTAAGGATTTGGATATTTAATAACAGCGTTTCGAATGGCGTGGCGCATACCGTTATAAAAATGCAAACTCACTATTGAAAAATGTTTTTAGGGGTGTTATAATTTATTATGGCAAATATAATAAATTTAAATCGCGAACAACTTTTTGAATTATATAAAAATATTGAACGCAACGCGTGCTATATCGAACATAACAAGAAGCGTAATCTTCGCGAGATGGCAGGTTTAACAAATGAAGAAGATTATGTTGATGACTTTATGGAGAATGAGAGCCTCGCACAAAGGCGGGAGCGTTTAAAACATTTAGCAATAAATAGCCAAAATAAGGGGCTTTGTGAGCGTTGTAGCCTAGATGGCAAGAATGTTTGTGCGATAAATTAGAGTATCGCGCCCCAGACGAAGGTAAAGATTGTTATTAAGGCTGAGAACGAGATAATCGCCCAAACTAGGGCTTTTTCGGTTGCGAGAAGTTTTTTCGGGCGCTCGAAATCGTCGAGATAGAAACGGATTGCGCCGAAAAGTCCGGCTTTTTCTGGGATTGCGAGGGCAACGCGCTTGAGTTCCTCGATAGTTAAAACTCGGCCGGCTTGGCGGTTTAGGATTTCTATTCCGACTGGGTCGTAGGCGATGAGTTTCGCGAGCTTATAGTCTTTTTCTTTTTCGAACGAGGCGCGCGCGAACTTACGAATTATCGCGAACATTCCCCAAACAAGCAGCGCGATGCCGATTAAGATGCCTATATAGTTAGTAAATAGTGTTCCAAAAAGGTTTCCAACGAGATTTTCGAACGGCAAGCCTAAATCCTCCGCGAACGCGAAATAAGTCGAGAGCCCGTTGTTCATGAAGTGCAGGATTATGCCCGTCCAAATGCTTTTTGTCGCGGCGACCGTAAGCCCCATGATATAGCCGAGCATTGTCGCGTAAAAGAATTGGACGATGTTCATGTGCATTAAACCGAAAAGTAGGGCGACAAGAACGACAGCGCGCCGAACTCCAAGCCTGCCCGCGAAACTGTTTAGGAGCATTCCGCGGTGCGCTGTTTCTTCGCCGAGCGCGGGCAAAATCGCGGTTAAAATCATTGTTATAAGGAAACCTGACCAGCCAACGAAAACGTCGTCGCCGCTTGGGAAGCGATAGCCGAACGCGTCGAGGATATTGCGGAAGAAATTCGCGAAAAGGATATTAAAAAGGAACATTAAAAACCCTAATAAGAAGGCGAACGCGACTGTTTTGCTGTCTATTTTGCGGAAGCCGAACGCGCGCGTCGTTTCGCGGAAGATTTCGCCGTCTTTAGGGGGCGCGAAATCTAAGCTAGCCGCGTTTTTCGCGCGGTTTTTGCGCTTAAGATAAATAAACCAGCCGACGAAACAAAACCCCGACATCGCAATAACTTGGACAACTATCGAAAAAAGGGCTTCGAGCGCGCCGTCATTTAGCGAGTTGAAAACCCCGACAGTTATTAAAATCCGCATAACCGCAACCGCGATTAAAATACAAAAATAAATCACGCAAGCGACAATAAAGTCCTTACTTTTCTTAATTTCTGTTAAGTTAATTTCGGGTTGCATCGGCTGCTCCTTTTAAGGTTTTAGTTAGGGTATAAATCGTAAGTCCGCCGACGAGGGCAAGCGAAATCATGCAAGTTATCGTTCCCGCGTTCCAAATTAGCGGCGATGAACTGCTTCCAAATATATATGCTACGGAAAGGACTAAGAAGTTGTTTAAAAAATGTAAAACCATTCCCGCGAAAAGGCTCGCCGCCCTATAAACGACGAAGGCGAGGATTACGCCGAGGATAAATTGGTAAATCGTTTGATAAAAGTTCCAATGGAAGATTGCGAAACAAACCGCGCTTATTAAAATCGGGAACCAAACGCCGATTTTTTTTTCGTCGGACATATTTTTAACGAAATTAAAAATCAGCCCGCGAAAGATGAGTTCTTCAACGAAAGCGGGAAGCGCACAGATTATAACAACATAAACGAGATAGGCCCCAAAGTTATCTAACGCGAGTTCGACGTTGCCTTCGACGTTTTTATCCGCTAAAAAGTCGGTCGCGAGTTGTTGGAGCAATAAAAACGCGCAAATCGAAAAAACCGCGAGAATGAAAATCGTTATATAGTTCCTTGCGCCAAGTTTCAGATTAACTGAATAGAATTTTAAGAAAGTTTTCGTTTCGCCCGTCTTATTATACTTAAATAAAAGCCAATGAAGCAGCAAAAATGCCCCGAAAAGCGCGCCATATAATAGGACATAACTCAAAATTATCGCGAACATTATTATAAATAATACCCGCATAAACATTGGTATGTCAAAGCGAATTATTTTTTTTGGTGCGGTTTGCGCGGCGTTTGTTGTTGCGGCTTGGGGGATTGATGCGTTTGGTGCGCGCGTGGCGAACATGAGCGGAATTACGGTTTCGGCGAATGCGCCGAGGTTTTGCGTTGTTCTCGACGCGGGGCATGGGGGATATGACGGGGGCGCCTCGCGGAGCGGAATTAAGGAGAGCGATATAAACTTTAAGATTGTTAGGTATCTTGAAACGGAACTTTTGTCGCGCGGAATTGCTGTTGTCTTGACAAGAACGAATTTCGATACGCTCGCGAGCCCTTACGCGAAAAACAAAAAGCGCGACGACATGGAAAAACGCCTCGCGATAATAAAGAAGACGAGCCCAAACCTTTTCGTTTCTATTCATTTAAATGCCTTAGCCGGCAATTCGAGCGCGCGGGGGCTACAATGTTTTTATGGGAAAGAGCGCGAGGGGGACAAGGTTTTTGCGCAAGGCATTCAAGACGAGGTTAATAAGAGCAAACTTTTAACGAACCGAAATCCAAGGACACAGGAGTTTTACTTTTTTGATAACGCGGTTTGCCCGTCGGTTTTGGTTGAATGCGGGTTTTTGTCGAACCCAGCGGAGGCCAAACTTTTAGCGACGAAAGAATACCAACAGGTTTTGGCGTTTCATATCGCGGTGGGCATCGTTAAAACCCTTAACGCATAACGCGCGGTTTCCGCATAAATATATCTAATGAAGAATTATTTCGGAACGGACGGTATTAGGGGATCGGCGGAAGAACTTTTTAGCGACGCGTTTTTAAAAGCCGTAGCACAATCTATTGGGGCGTTTATCGAAAAATACCCACAATATGTTGTTATCGGTCGCGATACGAGGGCGAGTGGGGTTAGGATCTTTCGCGCGCTTAAAAAATATTTAAATAAACTCGGCGTTGAGGTTATCGATAAAGGCATAACGACGACCGCGGAGTTAGCGTTTTATGCGCGGGAACTTCGCGCGAGCCTTGGGGTTATGATAACCGCGTCGCATAATATTGCGGAGGACAACGGACTTAAATTTTTTACGGCGAGCGGCGATAAGTTAGATAGCGTCGGGCGGGCGCGGTTTAACGAACTTTTAAGTTCGGCGTTGTTTTCAGGGAAATTTAAGGCGAAAAAGTTTTCGGGTTGGCAGGAGTTTTTAGTTTCAAAGTTTAACGGGCTTAAATTTTTTAAAAATAAACCGACGATTTTTTTAGACAGCGCGAGCGGTTCGGGCGCTAAGAACGCGCAAGTCGTTTTGCATAAGCTCGGGTTTAAAACTATTGAAATTTCGCCGAAACCCAACGGCTCGAACATAAATAAAGGCTTTGGCGCGACGAATATGGGGTCGCTTTCCGTCGAGGTTAGGGCGAGTTCGCTCGCGAATAAGATTGGTTTTGCGTTTGACGGCGACGCGGATAGGCTTGTCGTCGTTGACGAGCGCGGGAAAGTTGTTTCGGGGGATATTTTAATGGCGGTTTTCGCGAAGTTTTTTAAGGTCGATTTCGCGAGTACGGTTTTATTTAACCTAGGCGTCGAGAATTATCTTAAAAAGCGCGGCATAGCGGTTTTTCGAACCGATGTTGGCGATTCGCATATAACTAGCGAAGTTAACGCGCGGGGGCTACTCTTCGGGGGAGAGCCGAGCGGGCATTTTTTTTGGAACGGCGTTCATACGACGGGCGACGGGCTTTTAACCGCGCTGTTTTTGCTGTTCGTCTTACAAATGACGGGCGAGAAGTTATCGAGCCTCGCGAAAATACCCGTTTATCCGTCGAAAAGCATAAACATTCGCGCGGAGGATTTTATCGCGCCGGATTTATCAGGGCTTAACTTACCTTGGCAACGCGTTATTGTTCGAAAAAGCGGAACGGAGCCCGTCGTTCGGGTTTATGTTTGCGCGCGCGAAAAAACGCAGGTCGACGCGCTCATTAAGGTCATAAAGCGCCAATGCAGCAGGGTTGTTTGTATTAGTGATTAGAACGAATATACTCCGCGGCGGCGGTTGCGGCGATTGCACCGTCGGCGCAGGCGGTTATGACTTGGCGATAATCCTTATCGATAACGTCGCCGGCGGCATAAACGCCGTCGAGAGAGGTTTTGCATTTTCGGTCGGTTATTATATAGCCGAATTCGGTTGTTTTAATGTCGGGGCCGAGTAGGCTTGTATCGGGGATTCTGCCGATTGCGATAAAAAGTCCGTCGCAAGGAATTTCGAAGATTTCGTTAGTATCGAGGTTTTCGCAAATAACTTTTTCCGGCTTTTCGTCGCCTGCGATTTCTAGGATTTTATGGCGATGATAGATGTTTTTTATGTTTTCGAACTTTTTCATTTCTTCGACTAGCGTTATGTTCGCGTTAAAATTCGGCGTTAGGTTAACAATCGTTACGGAATTGCAAAGCCCAGCTAAAAACATCGCGTCCTCGACTGCCGTATTTCCGCCGCCGAGCATAACTACGTCCTTATCCTTATAAAACGCGCCGTCGCAAATCGCGCAATAATGAACGCCTGCGCCGAAAAACTTGTCCTCGCCGATCGCGCCAGACTTTCGGGGACCCGCGCCAGTTGCGATTATTATTGCTTTCGCCTTATATTCGTCGTCGATGAGTTTAACGGTTTTTGTCGCGAGGTCGATGCTCTCAATTTCATCAAAAACAAACTCACAGCCGACGTGTTCGGCGTGTTCGTGCATTTTTGTCGCGAGTTCGAAGCCGCTTATGGTTGGATAAGAAGGGTAGTTGTCGATTGTTTTCGTTAGGTTGACTTGCCCGCCGCTTATAAGTTTTTCGATTATCGTAACTTTTTGCCCGCCGCAACGCGCCGCATAAATGCCAGCCGTTAAACCAGCAGGCCCTGCGCCGATAATAAGGATTCCAGTTTCTTTTGTCATAAATTTATTATAACCCGAGAGTTAAATAATCTCAATTTCTTTTTTAAAGATGCGGGGGAAATCGGCGGCGAGTTTTTCCATATAAAAGACTTCGATTTCGGCTTTGTTAACTTCGATTTTTGGGTCTTTCGGGTCGAGGTTGGTTATAAGTTTAACGATAACGCTGTTTCCTAGAATATCGCAAGCAATATCCTTAACGACGCCTTGCGGACGCATAACTAAGGTTTCCGCGAGATGCAGCAGCATTGCGAGTTTTTTAATCGCTTCGTCGTCGCCGGCCTCCATTATATTTTTATACTTAATAAACTCGTTAAGGTTGAAGTTAGTTGGGTTTTCCATAGACGCGGCTAACGCGGCGATAACGAGTTCTTTATGTGATGCGCCGATAACGCCAGAGTTTAGGATTGCGGCGCCGTTATTTCGAATGAAGAATTGTTTATTGATTTTCTTTCCGAACCCGTAAAGTGAGGCGGCGATTTGAAGCGATTTCGCGAAAGGGCGAGGGAGTTTATGGATTATTTTGAGTTGTTTAAAGAGTGTTATCGCGTAAGACTTTCTAAGTTCTGCCTCATCGGCGTTAAGTCCGTAGCCGTTTATCGTCGCTTGGAGGCTATGTTTTAAGATATCCATAAGCGGCTTTTCAACGAGTTCGGGCAGAACTTCCTCGTATAGAAGTCCGGTGCTGCGATAAGCGGTTGAAGTTGTTATTTGCGTAAAGCCAACGGTTTCGATGAAGGCTTTTGCGATGCAAAGACCGGTAAAGATTTGGCGCGCGGTTTTCGAGGAAACGCCTTTGATCGTCATATCAGTTTTTAGGTCGATGGCCTTATTATCTTTTATAAAGTCGAAAACTTGGTCGAAAACGGCTTTGTTCGTTTGATAATTATGCTCGATTTCGACAGGATATTTCGTTATTTTTCGGGCGAGTTTGCCGAACGCCGAGAAGAGTTCGCTTGTTCCTATAACAACGCTCTCTGGGTCGGCTGAACGCAAGAAGCTAACGTTGTCTGCGAGTTGGGTTTTCATAAAATCTACACATTTTTTTGCGTAATCGTCGTTGGAGGCTTTTTCGTCGAAGAACTTCTCGATTAGGTCGTTATAACCGTAAGGCAGGGCAACAGAATCAACGAGAACTCGGCGCGAATACGCAACAACGCGCGTAAAATGCGACGATATATTTATTATGAAGCCTTTTGGGATGTCGAGGGTGTTTATAACTGCATTATAGATTTCGCGGTTTTCGTCCTCTTCGGTTAGGATGCGGAATTTCGTTCCGATGACAACGCCGGCTTCGTCAAGGAAGGAATGACAGTTTTTCGCTTTCGTTATCGAGTTTGACGCAACGCAAACTGTTCGCATTATGCCTTCGGCGTTACAAATTTGCTTAAAATATTCGAGGATTTTAATGCAACCTGCGATTCGGGTTTGGGAAATTGTGCCGTTGTCTTCGAGGTGTTTATCGAGATTTATATTCTCCGCGAGCTCCTTATAAACAACGAAATAGTTGTTTTGGCTGACCTCCGCGAGCGTTAGGCGCAGCGAGGTTGTTGCGACTTCGATTAGGGCAAGTTTTTCCATAAAATCTCCTTCGTAATTAAATTCTATAACGACATTAACATAAAGAAAACCGCCTGACAAGTGAGGAAATACCTTTAATTATTATTGAAAAATTGATGGCAAAAACGGTTGATTTTCGCTTTTAGTTTTTAGTAAACTAATTATTCGAGTTTGATGATTTCCGTTTCGAGGTCAATGTTTTTTTCGGCTTTAATCTTTTCTTTTATTAACTTAATAAGTTCGTGGACGTCGGCGCTAGTGGCTTCGCCGTTATTAACTATAAAGCCGGCGTGCTCAGGCGAAATTTGCGCTCCGCCAACGGTTAAGCCTTTTAGCCCGAGCGCCTCGATTTCTTTCCCGACGAAAAAATCCGCGCTGGGTTTTTTAAAAACGCTGCCTGCGCTGGGGGCTTTCGGTAAGTTTTTTCGTTTTTCGAGGCTTAAGTTAACGTTTTCGGCAATTTTTTCGGGGGCTTCGCGCTTTAAATAAAAATATGCGCCGAGGATTATCGCGGTTTTCCGTTTATTTTTAAAAACGCTTTCGCGATAACTAAAATCTAAGTCCATTGCGGTTAGCGACTTTATCTCGCCGTTTTCTAAGACGTCGACCATGACGGTATTTTCCGCGATTTCGTGCCCGTGGCAGCCCGCGTTCATGTAAATCGCGCCGCCGACGGTCGCGGGAATGCCGGCTGCCCACTCGAACCCCGTTAAGTTTGAGGTTTGGCAAAACCAAATCAACGAACTGAGCATCGCGCCCGCATCGGCGTAAACGAAACCGCTGTTATAAACGATTTCGTTCATCATGAGTTTTATGACGACGCCGTCGTAGCCGTTCGAGTTCGCTAAAATATTCGAGCCGCCGCCGATTATAAAGTATTTTTGCTGCAAAAAATTCAGCGCACTTATAAGTTTTAAAAGTTTTTCGCGCGATTTAACCTTAACGAAAAATTTTGCGTTTCCGCCGATTTTAAAGGTTGTATGCGCGGATAACGGCTCGTCTTTTAAAACATTCTCTTCGCCGCAAACATGGCAAAGATAATTATATAAGGAGGACATTAACTATGTTTATTCAGGGTTTACGCGCGGATTGTTATAAACTTGTCGTTTTCGAACCTTAAAATTTGGCTGGGTTTTTGGTTTTCGTCAGCCGAGCCGCGCAAAATAAAAACGCCTCTTTCGCCGAAAGTTTCCTCGACTTCTTCATAGGTTTTAAGGGTTGGTTCGCCGGTTATGTTCGCGCTTGTCGAGGCTAGCGGAACGCTGCATTTCGAGATTAGCGCGAGAACGTCGGCATCGCGCGGGATACGGATTGCGAGAGAGCTATCGCGCGTAAAGTCGGTATATAGAGGGGAACTAGTTTCAATAGGAATTATGACTGTCGTCGCTTCTAGCCCCATTTCCAGCCGTTTAACGATGTCGGGGTTTAGATTTTTTATATAATTTTTAATTTGCGCGGCGCTTTCGAATAAAACTATTAGCGGCTCGGTTTTCGGGCGTTTTTTAATTTCGTAAATTTTTTTTAGCGCGTTTTCGTTGGTTGCGTCGGCTGAGAGCCCCCAAACAGTATCCGTCGCGAACGCGATAACGCCGCCGTTTTTTATCGCCGCAGCCGCTGTCGAGAAATCGTTTTTATTTATCATCGCGCTATTATATAATAACCGCGTGAGTTTTAAAAGTAGTTTCGCGCGGATTTTTAGAAAGTTGCACCCGAATTGCGTTTGTATAAATTGCAAAG
>JAISHI010000008.1 GCA_031262595.1 Christensenellaceae bacterium
GAGGAAGTTATAAACGAATATATAACTTCGCTTAAAAGCCAAAAAGAAACCCCAAGGGTTATAACGAGCGAAAGCGGAAAGTTCGATTTTTCGAAACAAGGCGAAAAGCAAACGCTTAGTGAGAGCAATTCTGCGGTTTACAACTTCTTTCGAACGCTAGTTTAAGACTAGTTTAGGGCGATGCCGCTCGAATTATTTGGGCGATGCCGACCTAGAAAAAAATTAGAAGGAGAAAAATTATGATTACAATCCAAAGCGCGGAAAGTGCGCTTAAAAATGTTTATCTCGATACAGTTATTAACGATATAAACACAAAAACGAACCCATTTTTAACGATGGTTCAAAAAAACAAACGCCAAGTTAACGATAAAGACATTAAAGTCGGGATTCGTTACGGCGACAGCGGCAGCGTTGGGGCTGGGAGCGAAACTGGCGACCTTCCAAACGGAGGGACTGGAACGCGCCTTGATATAAACGTTCCGCTTAAAAACCTTTACGGAACTTTCCAAATAACCGACAAGGCAGTTAAGGCAGCGCAAACAAGCGCGGGCGCATTCTCGAGCCTTCTTTCAAGCGAAATGAGCAACCTAATCGCAAGCGCACAAAATAATGTTGCGCAAATGATTTATGGCAACGGCTTGAAATTTCTTAGTTATGTAGACACGGCAAACATCGACACAAGTAGCAAAACGATGGTTGTCCCTGCGCGTTTCCTCCAAAACTTTGTTGTTGGTGTGAAATTCGCAGCTTATACCGCGAACAATGAAAGGAAAACCGCAGCGGATTTAACGATTTCGGCGGTTAATGCTTCGACTAACACGATCACTTATACGGGGACAGTTTCTTCGACGGCACTTAACAAATACGATAGGTTCTATCTTTGTGCGCTAATCGATACTGAAATTTCTATGAACGGCGTTGATAGCGTATTTATGGGCAACAAACTTTATGGGCAAGATGTTTCATCTGTTCCTGCTGTTAAAGCGTTCTTAAAGAGCGATGTTGCGGAAGACGCACTCAAAATCCTTAACGAAGACGAGATTATGGCGTTCTTTGACGAATATGAGGAACGCGTTGGCGGAAATCCTGCGGATATTATTTTAACGCACCCAACAGTTCGTAAAGCGCTTTTCGAAAATCTTCGCGGCACACGCACGAACATTGAAGGCGCGGAACTTGCTGGCGGCTTTAAAGGCTTTTCGTTTAACGGAGTTCCTCTTTATGCCGATGTTAAATGTAAGGGCGGCACGCTTTACGCGCTTGATAGCGATTCGTTCGCGATGCATGAACTTACAGATTGGACTTGGCTTGAAGGCGATGACGGCAGCATCTTAAAACAAATGAGCGGCAAACCAACCTATCAAGCAACGCTTGTTAAGTATGCTGACTTTATTTGCGATAAGCCGTTCCTTCAAGGTAAGGCAACGAATTACAGCGCAACGCAATACGTTCCTGCGCCTGCTGTTTAAAGGATAGAAACTCATGTATGAACCCGTAAAAAACGATTTATTTGACATAGCCAGTCGGCTTCAAACCATAGATAAATTTTATCTAATATTTAACAATCGCAAATTAAATCGCTTCGAGGTTCATACAAACAAAAATCCAAGCAATGCGTCGCTTGCGTTTGTCGTTCCGTTTGGGGGGCTTGATAATCGAACATTAGATTATGCGAAGTCAACTCGGCGCGAACGGGCAGACGAAATCGAACAAGAAATTCTCATCGCGAATCAAGGCGTTTCGCGCGAAAAAGAAAAAACAACGCGCGAGTTAGGGCAAAACCTAACGGAAATGCTTTCGTTCGCGATGAGGAATGGCTTGGATACAAAATTTAATATAAAGGAAGAGAAAAAATGGTTTTAACAGATTTAATAAAAAAAATCGCAAACCTTTTAGGCTTTAATGATGTTGAAACGCTTGAAAGCGACTTTAATGAAAACCCAAATTACGCGCTTCTTAAAAATTGCGTTGGATTAACGATTTCGAATATTGCGACGAATTATAAACAATTCGTTTCGACGGAAGATTTCGATGTTTCGAATAACGGGATTTTAATTTCGGCGTTTACGAAGAAGTTTTTAAAAGTTAAAAAGATCAGCTCCGCGGGGCAGCCGATTTTTTACCGCGTTTTTGCGGATAAAATTGAAGTTCCGAACGCTAACTTAAAGGTTGAATACGCTTATATACCTACACTATCTAGCGATAACGAGGTTATAAACTTCGCGGGAATTCCTAACGAGGCGATAATCTTCGGCGCGATGGCGGAGTATGCGTTTATCAGCGGCATGAACAACGAGGGGAAGGTTTGGCGCGCGCAGTTCGAAAGTCTTATGTTCGGGAACGATTTCCGCGATAAAGTTTTGCCGAAATGGAGCGTTTAAAATGGTCGATTTAAAACTTAAAAATAACAAAAGCGTTTCGTTTATAGTAGAGAACTTTAACGTTGATATTAAAAAGAAACGCGCGAAAAAGCATACGATTTACGGCGAACGCAACGTCGGCTTTAACGCAGAGTTCGAGGAAATAAATGGGGCGGTTGGGCTGGTTAGTTCCGGACTTAATGCGGATATGGCGAGCACAACCAGCATAGCATATTTCCATACCGAACCGTTTGGGGCGACAACCGACGCGCTTCTTATAAAGACGAACGAGAGCGCAAACAGCGGGATTCGCCAAAATCTTTATGGCGAATTAACATCCTCGGCGCAAGAATTACCTAATTTTAAGGTTTCGGCGTTCGGGCGTTCTAACGATCGGGACTATATATTTTTAGGCGATGAACATGGTTTTTGGTGCGCGGATGCGGGGTTAATTTTCGGCGCGGTGGATACGGATTGCGACCCGATTTCGCTCGCGATTTCTGGGAACAGGCTCTTTGCGCTTGACGAAGATGGAGCTAGGCTTTTTTATTCGGCGCCGTTTGAGCTGGATAATTTTTCGGGTGAGAGCGCGGGCGTTATGAAATTTAACGACGGGCTTGGGAAAATCTTACGAATTTTAGGTGATAAAAATCGCATAATTTTAGTGCGCGAGTTTGGGCTGTCTAGCCTCGAAACTGCGTTTGACGCGAAGGAATTTTTGCATAAAACTTTATGCGCGCTCCCTAGCGACGTTAACGAGAATTCGATACAAATCGTCGGTGAGAAAATCTTCGTTTTATGCGGGAAAGCGCTCTACGGGCTTAAAAAGGGCATTTTAGAGCGTCTGCATATCGAAATTGAGCCAGAAAATGTTAAATCCGCGGCGCTTGGCAGCAAATATTTTTTAAGCGCCGGCGATAAGATTTTCATCATTGACGGGATAACGGAGAGCGTTATTGAACTCGAAATCGAGGCTCAGGAATTATTCGTTTTTAAAAAACTTGACGAATGGAAAATCGGGGTTCTAAGAACCGGCGCGGATAAAATTGAAATTATCGAAACGCTCGGCGAGGGAACTAGCGAAACGGAAAACGTTTGGGAGAGCGATTGGTTTAAATTAAGTTATGCGACAACGAACCAATACCTTAAACAAGTCCATATAAAAACCAGCGCGGATATCGCGATTGAAATCTTGTCGAACAAAACGGCGCGGCAATACGCGGTTTCGGGTTCGGGCGAGGTTAGGGAGCTTAGGTTTAACTTAAAGGGCGAGATGTTCAAGATAAAAATAAAGTCGAGAAGCGCGGGCGCAAATATAAGCGATTTAACCGCCGTTATCGGATTTAACAATAATTAAGGAGAAAAAAATGGCTAATTTAACAACTGATCAAAGAAAATATTTAAACAGCGTTTTCGCAACAGCCTACCGAAAATATAACAGCGTTTCGAGCGAGAGCCTAGATTTCGGCGCGGTTGCGAGTTCGACATTATTAACGGACGCGGAATGCGAATCGCTAGCCGAAATAAAATACGCTGAGTATCAAAGTTTGCGCGAAGAGCAAATAAACGCCTCGGCTGACCAAAAAGTTTTGCAAAAACAAACCAAAATCGAGAAAACAAACTCGAATTATGAGGCGAACGCACTCGCGATAAACTCGGCAGGGCAAAAGCGCGGACTTTCGGGTTCGAGCGTTATAATTTCGGCGCTAGCGAATGCGCTCGCTTTTAAAAACTCAGAAACAGCGAAAATTCAATCCGAAATCGATTTTATCGAATTAAAGCGCATGAACGATCTCGCTAAACTAAACGAAAATGTTAGCGGAAAAGTTCAAGCCTTCGCTAAAAAACTTAAAAAAGAGAGCGTTGAGAGTTATATAAAATTCGGGAAAGAAGTTTCGCTCCAAACGAGCAGAAGCCTTAAAGACTTAATCTCGATGGGTAAAGCCGACATATCGATAAATAAAGACGAGGCTATGAATAAGGAAATTTACGCGAAATATTTAGAGTTTTTGCTCGTTAACTTTTCGCCCGACGATGCGGTCGACCTCGTTCAAAACGACGAGATTTTTTATTCAAATCTATCGTCAACTTATTACGATATGTTGCTTGAGGCCGTGGAGGTTCGGGCATGATGTGGGAAGAAGTTTTTAACATGGCGATAAATTACGGGCTTATTCCGGTGCTGTTCGTTGCGCTTATGGTTTGGATTTTGCGCGATACAAAGGCGCGCGAAACAAAATACCAAGCGATGGTTGATACTCTTCATTCGAGCCTAATCGTCGTTGCGGATATCCAACGCGCGATCCAAGAAATTGCGAGCGCGCTAACAGGAATGAATAAAGACATAACCGAAATTAAGATTTTAAACGAAACGAGAAGGCGTAAAAAGGAAAAGGAAAAAATCGAAAATGAATAAAATATTACAAATTATTTCCAGCATCGGGCTATCCGTTGCAACAATCTTAGCAACCCATGGCATTTTGCCGAGCGGCGTCGCGGAAGTTATCGTCGGGATTTGCGCAGTTCTAACCGGAACGGCGCTGACGGGGAAAGATAAGATCGCAGCGGACACGATAACCGAAACCGAAAAACCACAAGCTAATTGACTTGTGGTTTTTCTTATGTTATCTTCTAATAATTATTTCTGGGTTTTTGGCGTGTCTTTTAATAATCCACCTAAAACTCGGTTATGATGAATTTAAGTAAAAGGAGAAAACGAAAATGACAAAGGAACAAAAAGCCGAAATCATTAAAGCTTATGGCAAGAACGAACAAGACACCGGAAACGTTGCTGTTCAAATCGCGCTCATAAGCGAACGCATCGCGCACTTAACCGAGCATTTAAAGCAACACAAGCAAGATAAACATTCGCGCCGTGGCTTGATGCAAATGGTTGGGCAACGCAAAAGCCTTGTCGCATATCTCGAATCGCAAGACATCGAGGCGGCACGTGAGTTAAAGAAAAAACTCGGGCTTCGTTAATCATATATAAGATGACAAGTTCTAAACGCTTGTCATTTATATTGTGAAAAAAATGTTGGTAAGGTTGTGAAGGCTCTATAAGGGGCATCAACCAAAAAAGGAGAAATAAAAAATGAGTAATTCGAGTGATTACAAAAAATTCGAGACTACAATCGGGGGCAAGAAAGTTTTAGTTGAAACAGGCGCGCTTTGCTCCCTTTCGCAAGGCAGCTGCGTTATAACTTGCGGCGAGACCGTCGTTATGGTTAACGCAACAATGGCGAAAGAACCGCGCGACGGCGTTGATTTCTTTCCGATTGGCGTTGATTACCAAGAAAAATTATATTCCGTTGGTAAAATCCCGGGCGCGTTCAATAAACGCGAAGGCAGGGGCGGCGACAGCGCAATCCTAACTAGCCGTTTAATCGACAGGCCGTTGCGCCCACTCTTTCCAAAAGGTTTTTATAACGATGTTGCGATTGTTGCGACGACGCTTTCCGTCGACCCAGACGTTGCGCCAGAACCGCTCGCGATGTTAGGCAGTTCCGTTGCGCTTTTAATAAGCGATATTCCGTTTAGCGTTCCAACCGGCAGCGTTTTGATTGCGCGCGATAAAGAGGGAAAGTTTATTTGCAACCCTTCTAATATAGAGCGCGAGGAAAGCGACCTTCATCTTATCGTTTCGGGAACGAGCGAAGCGGTTTTAATGGTTGAGGCGGGAGCAAAGGAAGTATCCGAAAAAGATATGATAGCGGCGATTATGTTCGCGCATGAAGAAATTAAAAAACAATGCGAATTCCAACTCCAAATCCAAAAGAAAGTTGGGAAAGATAAACAAGTTCCAAGTATTCATACGCCTTCCGAAGAACTTAACGAGCGCGTTCGTGCGTTTGCGACGAGTTATTTGGAAAAGGCGCTTGCGAAAACCGACCTCGAAGAACGCAGGCTCGCGGAAGAGAAAGTTCAAGCGTTAGTGGCTGACCAATTCGCGGAGATTTGGGCAGAAGAAGAAAAAGACATCGAGCAGGTTATGTATAATATTAAGAAAGAAATTGTTCGCAAGAAAATTACGAAACAAGGCATCCGCCCAGACGGCCGCGGGCTTAAAGAAATTCGTCCAATTTGGTGCGCAACGGGGCTCTTACCTCGAACGCACGGCTCGGCGGTTTTCACGCGCGGACAAACGCAAATTCTTAATGTTTGTACTTTGGGTATGCTCGGCGATAAGCAAAAACTCGATGGCATAGACTTAGACGAGCCAAGCAAGCGTTATATGCATCATTATAATATGCCTCCATACGCGACGGGCGAGGCGCGACAACTTAGGGCACCGGGTAGGCGCGAAATCGGGCATGGAGCGCTTGCTGAACGCGCGCTCGAGCCTGTTATCCCGAGCGAGGAAGAATTTCCTTATGCGATTCGAACAGTCAGCGAGGTTTTATCGTCGAACGGGTCGAGTTCTATGGCGTCGGTTTGCGGAAGCAGCATGAGCCTTATGAACGCGGGCGTTCCTATTAAATCGGCGGTTGCAGGCATTGCGATGGGGCTTATTAAAGATAAGGAAAGCGGAAAGGTTGCCGTTCTTAGCGATATCCAAGGGCTTGAGGATTTCCTCGGCGACATGGACTTTAAGGTTGCGGGAACGGACAAGGGCATAACGGCTATTCAAATGGATATAAAAATCGCGGGGATAGACGAGGGCATTATAACGACAGCGCTCACCCAAGCGAAAGAAGGCAGAATGCATATCATGGGGCTTATGAATAAAGAAATCGATAAGCCGGCCTCCGCGCTTTCGAAATATGCGCCAAAAATCATAACCTTTAATATCAACCCAGATAAGATTAAAGACGTTATTGGAAGTGGCGGAAAGGTTATAAATAAGATAATCGACGAAACCGGCGTTAAGATTGATATCGAGGACGACGGGCGCGTCTTTATCGGCGGAACAGAGCAAGCCATGGTTGATAAAGCGAAACAAATTATCCTTGATATTTGCTTTGAACCTGAAATCGGGCAAGAATTCGACGGGAAGGTCGTTCGCATTATGGAGTTCGGCGCGTTCGTTCAATTTAAAGGCGGCAAGGAAGGAATGGTTCATATCTCTAAACTCGATAAGAAACGCGTTGAAAAAGTCGAGGACGTCGTTAAAATCGGCGACCCTATCCGCGTTAAAGTTATAAAAATCGACGAAAAGGGTCGCATCGACCTCATGAGGATTTGCTAATGAGCAGTCGACCTAATGCAGTTAAATATAAGTTGACGCACCTCCGAAAACAATTAAATACGGCCGAAATCAAATTAGCCAAACAAATAGAGAGTGATGAAGCGCGTCGTTTAAAATTAGAAGCGAAAATAGATGAGATTAAAGATGAACTTACCCAATATGAGAAATGGTTTAAGGCTTCAGTAGATGACGTCAATGAATTTTAATAAGGAGAAAAATAAAATGAAAGAAATAACAATCGAGGATATTCAAGGGAACCACGAATGGATGACGATGTTCAACATAGAGTTTGGCAGGGCTATCGACGAACTTGCGTCGGAGGATGGCGTTATAACTAGGGATGATGCGCAAAAAGCAAAAAATGTCGCTTATAATAGGGTTATTAAAAAACTTAACGCCGAGCAAGCGCAAGAAACCGAAATTGGGTTATAAGTTAAGGCACGCCATTTTAAATAGCGCACTATGCGTTGTTTAAGTATGCCGTCGGCAAATTTTCGGTCATAAGATAATAAAGACTCCCGAGATTGGGAGTTTTTGTTTGCGATTATTATCTGCCTTCTTTTTTTGCGCGCTTTCTTGCGTTTACGCTTTTAAGTTTTCGGGCAGCCGAAGGGGCAACGTATTCAGTTTTGCGTTTAAGGTCGGCAACAATTCCGTCGCGTTGGCATTTTCTTTTAAAACGTTTAAGCGCAGATTCTAAGCTTTCGTTCTCGCCTACAACTATTTGACTCATTATTGTTTCACCACCTTTTAAGTTCGTGTTTATCAACTATATTATAGTGGCGCGCGGCAAATGTCAATGATAAATAATGGGTTGGATTTGTTTCCCGATTAGCGCACTTTCGAGGGTTTTTTCTATGAGGTTAAAATCACAAACGCATGAGAACGGTTTTTCGAGGGGGTTATCTTGGGCGAACGGAACAAAATAGATGTTTTTTCGATTTAATAACTTACCGATATTTTCCGCGTTTCCTGAGAGGCAATCGTTCGACGAAATGCCGATGACGCAAGGGATTGAGTTCCTGAGTAGTGCCTTTACCGCGAGGCAAACCGGCGTATCGTTTATTGCGTTAGCGATTTTTGCGACCGTTGTGCCCGTCGCGGGGGCGACTAGGCTCGCTACGATATCTTTATTTTGCGAGAGTAATTCCGCGCCTTGAAGCGTATGGATTATATTATGGCGAGTGAGTTCTCGAACGCGGGCGATAAATTTTTCGATATCGCAAAACCTATTCGGCGCGGCGGCTGAACTCGACATAACTGGGATAACCTCGAAACGCTCAGCGAGGGTTTCAATAACCGGCAAGACTTTCTCGAAGTTGCTGGGAGCTCCTGTTATGCAAAAAACAACGGATTTTTTCATATAACCATATATATTATGGACAAATTGAAAGTTGTTAAGTTCGGGGGATCGAGCCTCGCGGACGAACGCGGTTTTCGGCGCGCGGCTGAGATAGTTTTAAGCGACGAGGGGCGGCGGTTTGTTGTTGTGTCTGCGCTAGGGGTCGGGCATAACGCGAAAACTAAAATAACCGACGATTTAATAACGGCTTACGGCGAACTCTCGGGAGGGGAAAGCAAAACCCTCGATAAAGTCCTAATGCGGTTTGCGTTTTTGGCGCGCGAACTCGGCGTCGCTTTCGCCGACGAACTTATAAAAACCCGAAAAGAAATTTTAAAGCATCGGCGCGATAAGGCGTTTATAATCTCGCGCGGGGAATATTTAACCGCGAAGTTAATGGCGAAGTTTTTGGGGTTCGAGTTTTTAGACGCGAAGGATTTTATCTCGGTAAGGAACGGCGAACTTCAAGTTAAAAAAACGCGCGAAAACTTCCTTTCGCTAGATAAAAATGCGCGGTATGTTATCGGCGGATTTTACGGAAGTTATGACGTTTTTAAAAAATGCAAATGCGGCGCGACGCTCCGCAAAACGCAAAAAATTTCGCTGCTCTCGCGGGGCGGAGGCGATATAACGGGCGCAATTGCCTCTATTTCGCTCCGAGCATCGGTTTACGAGAATTATACCGACGTCTATGGCGTTCAAAACAGCGACCCGCGGAAGCGCCCCGACGCGCAAACTTACGCGAGTTTATCGCGCGCAGAACTTTTTAAAATTCTTGAATCGGGCGCGCAAGTTATCCATATAGATTGCCTAAAAATTTTAGCCGAAAGCGGAATAAAACTCGTTATAGATAATACCTTCGACCCGCACAAAAAAAACACCGAAGTGCTTTTTTAGTTAGGTTCTAAACCCCGAATATCTCTTTAATTAGGCGGACGATGACGCCTTGGGGTTTTAAGCCGACGAAGTTTCCGGCGACTTCGCCGTCTTTTATTAAGAAAACCGCGGGCAGGCTCGTTATCCCGAACTTTTTATTAAGCGCGGGCGTTTCGGCGGTATCGAGTTTTAGGAATTTAATTCCGCTAAATTCTTTTTCGAGTTTTTCGAGGGTTGGTTCGAGCATTTTACAATTCATGCAACCCGCTCCAAAAAAGTCAACGAGCGCAAAACCGTTGGCGACTTCATTATTAAATTCATTTTCGTTTATTTTCTTCATATTCTTATTATATTATTTTTTGTAAAATTATACAAACGGAAAAACTTGAAATCTTTGTGCAATGTGTATATAATTTATCGTATGGAAAACAAACCAAGAATTTATCTCGATAGCGCGGCGACGACCTATACCGCCGCGGAGGTTTTTAATGCGATGCAACCTTATTTTTCGAGCGAGTTCGGTAACCCAGCCAGCATCCACGAGTTCGGTCGAAACGCAGAAATGGCGGTTTCGAACGCACGCGAGCAAGTCGCAAAACTTATAAACGCGGATCCTAGCGAAATTTACTTTACGAGCGGGGCGACTGAGGCGAATAATTGGGCGCTTAAAGGAGTTATTGAAGCCAGCCCCGTTAAGCGCGTTTTAATCTCGCGCATTGAGCACCCAAGCATTATCGAAACCGCGGAATACTTGAAGAAGCAAGGCGCCGAAGTCGATTATATTGACGTTGACAAAAACGGCGTTGTTATTGTTGCGGATTTAATCGCGAAACTCGCGAAACCGGCTGCGTTAGTTTCGGTTATGACGGCGAATAACGAGGTCGGGACTATTCAATTTATAAATACAATCGCGAACATTTGCGAGCAAAACGGCGTTTTGTTTCATACCGACGCAACCCAAGCGGTGGGCTCGGTTTTTATCGACGCGAAGGAGATGAAGATTGATTTACTTTCGATGAGCGCGCATAAAATTTACGGCCCGAAAGGCGTCGGCGCACTCTTTATAAAGAAAGGCACGAAAATCGCGAAGTTTATGCACGGCGGCCACCAAGAAAAAGGCAAACGCGCGGGAACTTCTAATGTTCCGGCGATTGTTGGGTTCGGGAAAGCGGCGGAAATCGCAATCCGCGACGCGCAAATAAATAATACGCGACTAAAAACCCTCCGCGATTATTTTATAAATGAAATTCAAACTAAAATCGAAGCCGTTAAATTAAATGGACACCCAAGCCAACGCCTCGCCAACAACGTTAACTTTTCGTT
>JAISHI010000013.1 GCA_031262595.1 Christensenellaceae bacterium
CCTTCGAGGCTTGTAAGACCAGATTTATTGAATATATTGGACAAATAATTTGACGCGTTCGTCACGGTCGACGGCAAAGCCGGGATCTCGAAATGCGAAATATCGGTTAGGTTCGTGCAGCTATAAAACGTATTGTAGAGATAATATTGCGCGTTCGTCGTGCCGTTCGGAATAAACGAGTTATTGCCCTCTTCGTCCCTAAATTCAACGACGGTGAGTTTGTTTCTGTTCGCTTGAACACCCGAAGCGCCGGCATTGTCTTCGGGTCTATTAAACCCGAAAGCTGAAAGCCAGCCGTTCGTGTGTTCGCCGTCGTATTCTTTTATCCAAATGTCGCCGGTAATATTCTCTAACGGTATGCCAGCGATCGAACCCGTTCCTTGATATCGCGTCCAAGTTATCCCGCCGTCGACGGAAATACTCCAATCATACGCGCGCGCGCCGATTGCGCTCGAATTAACATTCCCGACGGTCGGAACAGTAAACGTATCTGAATTAACTTTTAAAGAAAGCGTCCCCGGCGGAGCAACCGCCGTAATCTTTACGTTATTTGAAAGATTTACGTCTTGATTTATTGCGGCATCTAAAAGATTATAAGATGACGCAAAAGAAAGAACAAAAAAAACAAGGGCAAGCGCGACAAACGCAAACGTTGTAATAAAACGATTGTTTTTCGCCATTGCCCCCCCTTTTTTATTTAATCCCTTTCTTGTTTTGACGGACTTTTCTAACTAAATCGTCCCTCCCCTCAACTAATTTGCCTCGCTTTTTTTTATTGCGCGAAGATTTTTTGCCGTTCTCAATTACGGCGAACAAGTTATCGAGAAACTCGCGCATTTCCATAAATAAAATTATCGCCGCAGGTATGATTGCAAGTATTAAAAGGCCAGTGCTAGAAAACATAAAAGTTAAAACCTCTCTAGCAGAAGATGACATTTCGATCACCCGCCCTATAACACTACTTTGCGGAACTATCCATGGATCCGGAGCGCCATTGCTTGTCCCCTTAGTTTGGAACAAAAGTCCCCCTTCGGGGCTCTTCGTTATTTTTATAATTTGATGAAAGATAATTGTTTTGCTACCCGGTGCTTGATAAAAGGCGATGATGTCGCCCTCGTTAAGTTTGGTGGTGTTAATTTCCTTAACGAGGGCGCGATCACCCTTTTCATAACCCGACGCTAACATAGAATTACTCGCGATCATAACTAGCGAAACGCCAAAAACTTGCGGAACGCCCTTAGTTCGGCTTGATATGAAGATCATTCCAAAAACCGAGACAACAAAAACTAAACATACTACCATGAGGACGTTTAAAACCTTTGTTATCGTAAGTTTTTTTTTCTTCTTCATTCTCGGCGCCTCACCTAATTACGCTTGTCCCGCGGCTTTCGTAAACACGATTTCAATCTTTTGGTTCGTGGAGGACATCTCTTTAAGATTGAACATGCCTTCAACATTCGCGCCATCAACAGCCAAAACAACATAAAACGTTACGGTTTGGTCTTTAATAAGATTCCCCGTTAAAATGTCGCCGTCGCTGTCTTGCGAGCCCGCCCCAGTTATATAATAATATATAAGTTGGTTTGTATTGGGCTTTGTTGGCGTTAATGAATAATAAGCCGCGTGGTTTCCGGTATTTTTAAACTCAAATTTATACGCAACATACGCGAACCCGTTTTCATACGAAAAGTTTCGGTTCGTAAGTGCCGCGCTATACTTGTTTTTATCGCCGCCGTTGCCTGCGTCGCCCTTGTCGCCGCTAGACATTTGAACTTTCGGCGTATAAATAAGCTTCTCCGTAGCGTCCTCTTGCCCCGAAATATCTTTTAGATTATCGGAACTTAAAGTCGCGTTAAGGATTGCCTTATCCGTTGGGCCAACCGCCTCGGATACCGTTACGTCAACGAAAATTCCAGGATCCGCAATGATCGTAATCTCGTTTTCGAGATTAAGCCTTTGCCAATTCGTCGCCCAAACGGTTATGCCAACAATCGCCAAAAGAAGAAGCAAGAGAAGAAGGGCAATAAGCAACTTCTTCTTTAACTTCTTGTTTGTCTTTTCGGCTTTTTGCTCGTCCGTTTGCGAAACAAACTCTCCGTTCGCTACTCGAACGATGGGCTTACTCGTTTGGGCGTTTTCTTCCTTCATTTTCGTTTTTCCTTTGAGTTGAGTCTATGTGTGGTGTTTACCCTTTAGCTACGATGCTAACTTGGATGTTTTGGGTTGCTTCTGCCATATCTTTAAGATTGTACATCTCAGAAACAACTGATTTGTCAATAGCAAGCACAAGATAGAATGTTACAGGCGTGCCCTTAGTAACATCACCCGTAAGAATAGTTGCGTCGGTTTTTGCGCCTGATTGAGTTACATAGTAATATGTAAGTTGGGTTGAATTTTCTTTTACTTGTTTAGTTGGTGTTACTGTATAAGTCGCCACGTTATTACCGTCGTTTGTAAACACAAATCGATACGCAACATACGCGTATCCTGCGCCCGTAGGTTCATCTCCTGCTGTTAGGTCTTTATACCGAAATTCTGGGTTAGTTAAAGTGCTCTCCACCTCGTCTTCTTCTACTTCAAGCGTCGCTCTGGCAGTATACGTTCCTCCAATAATAGCAGCTAAGTCGCCACCAGATAAATCCGTTGAAAGAATAGTATTGGTTCTTGTATCAATCTTTTCTGCTACTACTGCGTGCACGAACACGCCCGAATCAGCGGTTATGCTAACCGTATTCGTAAGCGAAACGGTTTGTTGTGCTGCCGCCCAAACGGTTACGCCAACAATCGCGCCAACAAGAACTAACGAAAGCGCGCTAATAAGCAAAGTTTTCTTTAAGTTCTTGCTTGTTTTTTGAGTCTTTTTTTCACTCATTTTTATTTTTCTCCTTTTTAATTTTTTTCAACAAAAGAAAGTTAGGCAATTATATTATTGCCCAAGGCTGTCCCGTTTAATAGATTTCGGAACTTCGCCTTTAATGCTTTTTTAAGTTATCATAATTCCACCACCCTATGACAACAAAAGCCCCCAAATACAGATTTTGTATTTCTTTTGTGCATAGTTCTATTATATCTATTTTTTCTATTTTTAGTAAAGCGAAATATAGGCGATTTTCATTTTAATAAAAGGAAACTTTCGCGATTTCTTCAATCTCGCTAACTTGTTCGAACTTATCTATGATTATATATACCGTTTTTGTCGAATTTGCCGAAATTGCGCCGATAAGTTCGTCGGAAAACGACGAAAGATAAGGCGAAACCGAATCATTCATTTTAATAGTATAATAGGCGACGCGTTCTTCATGGCTCGTAAACGTAAACTTATACGCGATATAGTTATGCGCGCAATCGGGGGTAAAATAAACACCGAAAAGAATGTTCGACCAATCCTCGTCGCTTTTTATATCCTCTATATTAAGTTCCGCGCCGAATTTTTCCATAACGCTAACTTCGCAATTAACTTTTTCATACCCCGCAGCGGAAACAATCGGCATAATCGAAGATTCCCCAATAAACCAAACCCCAACGCCAATAATTACGGCGAGTAAAATTATATTAACCCCCCGCGAAAACAAATCGCGTTTTAAATCTTTACCTAAAACTTTAACCCCATCGTTTTCCATTATATCTCATTATTATATCAAACTTGTTCATAAAAATCAAGGATTATAGGGAAATTTAGTGATAAGTGAATAAGTGAAAAGTGAAAAATCGCCCGATGGCGATTTTTGGCAGGGGGTGAGAGAATCGAACTCCCAACAGAGGTTTTGGAGACCACTGTTATACCATTTAACTAACCCCCTACGAGAAAGACGTGCTTTAATTTTAACACGCCTATCGTTTTATTGTCAATTTAGTTTTTGTTTCGGCTTTTAACTAACTTTTCTTTAAGCGCTTGGCTTTCGGTTGGGTTAGTTTTTTCTAGCGATTTGAAACGCGTTTGGGAAGATAGGAATGCGTTTATGTCGCCGGTCGGAGGGGGCGAATCGAGGATAACTTCGCCGTTATTTTCGGCGGGGCTTCTATGATAGAGTTTAAAATAACCGCAATCGACTGCGTCTTTTAGAATTTTCATTCCGTTGCTCATGTCAATGCCGTGGTTTATGCAAGTCGCTTGCGCGATTATGAGGCTAGGGCCGTTATGTGCGGCGGCTTCTTTAAAGCATTTAAGCGTATGTTCGTAGTTTGCGCCCATGACAACTTGCGCGACGTAAACGTTCGGGTAGGTCATCGCAATCGCGCCCAAATCCTTTTTAAAGGTATGTTTTCCGTTAGCAGCGAATTTCGCAACCGCGGAAATCGGGGTGGCCTTGCTGGCCTGTCCGCCTGTGTTGCTGTAAACTTCGGTATCGAGGACGAGGATATTTATATTGTCGTTTCGCGAGAGAAGATGGTCTAGCCCGCCGAAACCGATGTCGTATGCCCAACCGTCGCCGCCGACAACCCAAACCGCGTTGTCCGCGCCGTTAATTTCGCGTCCGAGTTTTATCCCGAGCCCAAACTCCGCGTTGTCCTCGAAAAGCGAGTTCGCCCAAGCCGGCCCGCGCCCGTTTTTGTCCTTAGAGTATGGGCAACTTGGGCTGCTGCCGCCGTAGATACTCGAACAACCCGTCGCGTTTGCGATTATTAGGTTGTCGCCGTAAAGTTGGGTTAAGAGTTTTAAATATGGCGTTTCGCCGCAACCCGCGCAGGCGCCAGAAAATTCGAAATATGGCTTTGCGAATTGGCTCATCTTAACGTTGGTCGGCTCAAATTTCGGGTTTTCGATTTTAAGGCTAAACTCATAGTTCGCGTCCTCGTCGATTTCGTTATACGGCGTCATGACGAGCGCTTTTTCGCGCGCTGGGCAAACGTTCGCGCAACTTCCGCAACCTGTGCAATCGCGCGGGCTTAATTGGAGGCGTAAATCTTTTCCGTTTATGCCAAGCGCGGGGCAGGTTTTAAAACTCTCGGGGCGCGCGACGTCTTTATCGATGAGAGCCGGTCGAATGCAAGCATGAGGGCAAACAAGCGCGCAACGGTTGCAACCAATGCAATTTTCCGGAATCCATTTCGGCATCGAAGTCGCGATATCGCGTTTTTCGAGCGCGGTTGTTCCCGTCGGGAAAGTTCCGTCGGCTGGGAACGCGGAAACAGGCAAGTCGTCGCCGTTTAGCGCGTTAATAGTCGCGACAAACGCTTCGGTTTTCGAGAGAGCCTTAACTTTTTCTACCTTTTCGGCTAAACAATTCGCGAAAAGTTTTCCGTCAATCTTAACGAGATATTTATCCGCAGAATCAACAGCCGCATAGTTCATATCTAAAACGGCCTGACCTTTTTTGCCGTAAGACTTATCGATTGCTTTTTTCATGAGCGTTTTAACTTCGGCGTAGTCCATTAAGTTCGCGAGTTTAAAGAACGCGGACTGCATTATCGTATTTATGCGCGTATTTAGCCCGATTTTTTTCGCAATCTCATAGGCGTTTATTATATAAAGATGCGCGTCGCCCGAAAAAACTTGGCGTTTAATCGCGGTTGGTAAGACTTCGCAAAGTTCGTCAACGGAATAGGTCGTATTTAATAAAATTGTTCCGCCTTTTTTAAGGTTTTTAGTCATATCGAACTTATTTAAGAAGGTTTGGTTATGAATCGCAACAAAATCAGGGCGCTCAATTAAATAGGGCTTTTCGATTGGGTTTTTAGAGAACCGCAGATGGCTTATCGTTGTTCCGCCGGACTTTTTGCTGTCGTAAACGAAATAACTTTGCGCGGAAAAGCCTGCACCGTCGCCTATTATCGCAACGCTGTTTTTATTAGCTCCGACTGTTCCGTCGCTGCCGAGCCCATAGAACACGCATTCCGTTAATCCTGCGGTTTTAAATTCGATAGGTTTAACTTCGAGCGATGAAAATGAAACGTCGTCGTTTATGCCGACCGTGAAATGGTTTTTTTGCGCCGAAACGGCGTTCGCGAAAATCGAGCCGCACATCGCGGGCGTGAATTCCTTACTCGAAAGCCCATAACGCCCGCTTAAAACTTTAACCGCGATGCCGTTCTCTGCTAGGGCGGTGCAAACATCTCCATATAAAGGTTCGCCAGCCGAGCCGTTTTCTTTCGTTCGGTCGAGAACAGTTATAACTTTCGCGGTTTTCGGAAGGGTTTTAAGGAACGCCACCGTATCGAAAGGACGATAAAGCCGAACTTTTATAACGCCGATATTTTTATCACCCGAAAGTTCGATATATTCTTTAATCGTTTCGCAGCCCGACCCCATGCAAACGACGATATTTGTTGCGGTTGGCGAGCCGAAATACTCGAACGCGCTGTATTTTCGACCAGATAATTCCGCGAACTTTTTAAACTCGTTCTCGAAAATTCGCGGTAAAGCCTCGATAATTTTATTTTGCGCCTCGCGGTTTTGGAAATATGTATCGCTGTTTTGTGAACTGCCGTGCATGACAGGATTTTTGGGATTTAGGGCGCGCGAACGGAACGAATTTAGCGCGTTTTTATCGACTAGCGAAAATAATTTATCGTTTTCGAGCGTTTCGACTTTATTAAACTCGTGGCTCGTTCGAAAGCCGTCCATAAATTGCAAAACAGGATAACTCGCGTTAATCGCCGCCGCATGCGCAATCGCGCTCATGTCGTAAGCCTCCTGAACCGACGAGGACGCCAGCATCGCAAACCCAGTTTGGCGCGCCGCGTAGACGTCGCTATGGTCGCCGAAAATCGAGAGCGCGTGGGTCGCGATTGTTCGCGCGGAAACGTGGATAACGCAAGGCAAAAGTTCGCCGACGATTTTATACATATTAGGAATCATTAAAAGTAGCCCTTGGCTCGCGGTGTAGGTTGTCGCTAACGCGCCTGCCGAGAGCAGCCCATGCAGCGTTCCCGCCGCGCCCGCTTCGCTTTGCATCTCGATAACCCTAGGAACAGTTCCTAACGCGTTTTTTTGCCCCTTACTCGCCCATTCGTCAGTATATTCCGCCATATCGCTCGAAGGCGTTATTGGATAAATCGCCGCCGCCTCGATAAAAGGGTATGCGCCCATCGCCGCCGCTTGATTTCCGCTGATTGTTATCTTCATAAACAAATTTTATGCCGTTTTCGCGCGCTTTGCAACCGCAAATTCTCTCGTTGATTAAGTGGCGGGTCGCGTTATATAATTCTTTATGCATATTTATTTCCGTTGCGAATATTTAGGGACGAACTACGCGGGCTTTCAGCGGCAACAAAACGCGAAAACTATCCAAGGCGAACTCGAAAACGCGCTCGAAAAGTTTTTCGGCGAACGCGTCGCGATTGTCGGGAGCGGACGAACTGACGCAGGCGTCCACGCGCGCGGGCAGGTTTGCTCGTTTGTTTGCCCGAAAGTTTTCGATAAGCGAAACGAGGATAAGTTTTTATATAAAGTTATGTCGGCGATGAACGCGTTTTTGTCCGCCGATATTTCGGTTTGCGACTTTAAAACGGCGGAATCTTTTAACGCGCGGCAAATGGCGAAAACGAAAACCTATATTTATCGCGTTTATGTCGGCTCGGCTCGGAGCGCGCTCCGCGACGAAACTCATCATCATATTTATAAACTCGAAAACTTCGACGATATTTTAGATTGCGCGAAACTTTTCGTCGGAACTCATGATTTTACTAGTTTTTGCACGGAACTCGCCGATAAAACCCCGACGAGAACGATTTACGCGCTGGATATAACGCTCGCGGGCGACGAGTTGATTTTTACTGTTAAGGGGAACGGCTTTTTGCGCAACATGGTTCGCATTATCGTTGGAACTCTTCTCGGCGTTAGCGAAGGGAAGTTTAAACGCGCCGACATCGAAAAAATGTTTCTCGCCCGCGACCGCAAAACCGCCGGCGAAACCGCCCCCGCGAAGGGGCTGACGCTGGATAAAGTTGAGTATTAAATCAAAAAATCCACCATGTTAGCGCATGATGGATTTTTTGCTACATTTTTTGCCTAGGACAATCTGCAGTGATGATGAATATTTATCTGCCTTCACTTTGGCGAGTACAAAAACTCTTCGTTTTTGTCATCACACGCGTGCGCTAACAAGCGTTCTTGTATTATAGACGGACTTTGCTGTTGTAGTTCAGCGAATTAACTGCCTTTCGTTCCGCCTTTTTCACCTAAGCACAGGCAAATTCAAAAATTGGGTCATAAAAGAGCCCTCCTCTTTTTATTTGCCTTTCGGCTATCATACATATAACAAAAAATAAATATTTTGTCAAATATTTCAATCTTTTGCTGGCTGTATATTCGATAAACGCGTTGCCCAATTCGATAACTTCTCGGAATGGTTCATTTCGTCCGAAATTATTTCTTCGATTTGCTTGATAAATTCATAAGGCACGCTATTGCTTTCTAATTCGCTGATTAAGCGGTAATATCCTTCGATTGCGTCCTGTTCGCCTTTGTTGTTTTTCGCGATTTCCGCGCAAATTTCATTTATAGTCATGGGTATTTATATGTAAGTAAACAAAAATAGTGAAAAATTTAA
>JAISHI010000007.1 GCA_031262595.1 Christensenellaceae bacterium
AAAAAAGTAATTAAAAGATACTCGGCGAAAAAGGCGCAGAGTAATTACGAAAACAATAAAATGCGGTGCGGCGCGAAATACAAGTTCATACAAGATAGTAAGTGGTTAGAGTATATAGAAAAGTGTGTGAAGTTGGGTGAGAGCCCTGGCTCCGCCATCGGGCGAATCGAAACCGAGGGGTTGCAATTTGGGGTTGATATAACCGAGCGAACATTCTACAATTATGTCGAGCGCGGGATTTCGAACATAACTCCGTTTGACTTAAGATTTAAGTTGCGAAGAAGAGCGCCAAAACACAAAAAAATAAGGGAAAATAAGCGAAAATTGGGCAAAAGTATTGAAGAAAGACCAGAAAACATTAACTCTCGCGCCGAGTTCGGGCATTGGGAGGGCGACAGTGTTGTAGACAAAAATGACAACGCGATACTTGTTTTGGTTGAACGAAAAAGCCGGAAATGCGTGTTATATAAATTGCCAAAACACGACAGCAATACTGTTTTAGAAAAGATGAAAATTTTTCTTAAAGAATACAAACCAAAGAGTTTAACAATGGATAACGGCAGCGAGTTTCACAGGGTTCCGCAACTAGAAAACGAAGACTTTATTTGCTATTTCACTCACCCATATAGTTCGTTCGAGAAAGGCTCAGTCGAAAACCTAAACGGAATTATTCGAAGATACATACCCAAAGGCAGCGACATATCGAAACTTACTGAGGAAGATGTAAAGCGAGTTGAGATGCAAGTCAACGATATGCCGCGCAAAATCCACGGATATTATACGAGCGAAGAAATGTATCAAAGCTTGACAAAGAACGAGCCACCAACTATCTTAAAAAAGCATTTAGATAACGTCATTTTTTTAACGCAAAAAATGTGCATTTAATTTTTCGCTACGCGGAGCGTGTTTGCTACGCTTGCCTATTTAAAATAAATGCGTTATTTTAGTTTTATGAAAAAGATTATTTTGACTGGCGACCGCCCGACAGGGAATTTGCATCTCGGGCATTTTGTTGGCAGCCTTAAAAACCGTATAGAATTATCAAAAGATGAAAACAACCAAGTCTTTGTTATGATTGCCGACCTTCAAGCCCTAACCGACAACGCGCATAACGCAGTTAAGGTTAAGAATCATGTCGAAGAGGTTATGATTGACTATCTCTCGGCGGGTTTAGACCCCGAGAAAATCGTGTTTTTCTTGCAATCGCGTATCCCCGCGCTTTTTGAATTGCCGATGTTTTACTCGAATATCGTTTCGCAAAGTCGCCTCGAACGCAACCCAACCGTTAAGGCCGAGATGACGCAAAAAGGCTACGGGCGCGACGTTCCCGTTGGGTTTGTGAACTATCCAATCTCCCAAGCCGGCGACATAACCGCGTTCGGCGCGAACCTTGTGCCTGTTGGTGCGGACCAAGCGCCGCTTATCGAACAAACGCGCGAGATTGTCCAATCGTTTAACCGAATTTACGGCGAAGTTCTAACGCTCCCCGAAGCGGTTATCCCGAAAGGCGACGGCGCGCGGCTCGTTGGGACTGACGGCGGCGCGAAGATGAGCAAGAGCCTCGGGAATTGCATCTATCTTAAAGACGACGAGAAAACACTTCACGATAAGGTTTTTAATATGTATACCGACCCAAATCATATCCACGTTGAGGATAAAGGGCAAGTTAAGGGCAACGTCGTTTTTACGTATCTTGATATTTTTTCGAGCCCAGCGGATTTCGCCGAATTTTTACCCGAATATAAAAACCTTGACGAGTTAAAGGCGCACTACAAGCGCGGGGGCTTAGGCGACGTTAAGATTAAGAACTTTTTATTTAAGATTTTAAATAAGTTATTAGCGCCGATGCGCGAGAAGAGGGCGTTTTATGAGAAAAATATAAATCTCGTCCGCGAATATTTAAAAAAGGGAACGGCGACGGCGAATAAAGTCGCGGGCGAAACACTCGAAAAAGTTCGGCGCGCGATAGGGTTATACGAATTATGAAAATAATTGCGACAAACAAAAAAGCCCATTTCGAATATACGATTTTGGATACTTACGAGGCGGGAATCGCGCTCGAGGGTTGGGAGGTTAAGTCTGCGCGGGCAGGCAACGTTTCGCTCGCCGAGAGTTTCGTCCTCGTGCGAATCGAAAAATCTAGCGGCGCGATGAGTGTTATACTTAAAAACGCGCATATCGCCGGGTATCCTTACGCGACGATAACCCAGCAAAACGAACGCCGCGATCGCGCGCTTCTTTTGTCGTCCGCAGAAATCCAAAAAATCGCGAACGCGGTTCAAATAAAGGGGCAAACTGCAATCATAACGAAAATCTATCTTAATAATCGCGGTTTAATAAAGGCTGAACTCGCTGTCGCGAAGGGCAAGCATACCTACGACAAAAAAGAAACGATAAAACAGCGCGACATCGAACGCGAAACCGCGCGAACGCTAAAGAACTTAAACAAATAAAAACGCTGAGCGGGCGTTTAGCTTTTTGGGTTTGGGTATTGATTTCTTATGTGGAGAATAGTATTCTCCTTTATATAAAAAGGAGAAAAACATGGGAAAAGAAAAGCCGATGATTATTCCAACGCAAAGGACAGAAGAGCAAAAACGACAATATAAAAATTGGGACAATCGTGTAAGAATTTACAATAAAATCGCCGAAACTGAAAACACAAACGCAATCATAGCGGAGTCGCTTTCTAAGAGTGGGAGTATATCTGAAAAAGATTATTTGGATATGCAAAATAAAATTAAAGAGAGATTGAGGGTAGCAAAAGCGGATTTAGGGGACTATGATCCTGCGGGAATTTATAACAAAATCGTCAAAACTGAAAATGCAAACGTCAATGACGCAAGAGCGCTTCGTGCGAGTGGGCTCATGTCGGAAGAAGAGTGTTCGCGTATTGAAAACGAAGCGGCAGAAAAAATTGAGTCGGCAAAAGTTCGGTTGAAGGAACAAGAGGATGCGCAAGCCCGCGATGATGAATTTAACAAAGAACTTGACGAGAAATTTAATAAAGAAAACGAAGAAATGTTAGCTGCGCGCCGAGAAGAGTTTAAAAATAATAAAGAAAACGAACTGCATATAAACGAGATTAAGCAAATTTTAGATAACTTCAATAAAATACGCGAACGAATGACAAAGCCTTGGAATTTGAACGAAAAAAAGACGCTTAGAATTAGCGGCGGGGAGCATGGGTCTGAAGATGGGATGTTTGCATTCGAGTCAGCCATAGGTAGTGGAAAAAAATGGGAGGCTATTTTTGCAAAATATCACAATAATCAACAATATCAGGGTTTTGGTATTAAAGGTTGGAGCGATGATCTTGGATATGAAGTTAGTATGCCTTGGGATTGGTTTAATATTGGCGATTTTGTCAACCTCGATGAAATTGCAATAGCCGAGGTTGCGGCCCTTGAGGAAAAATGTTTAGAGCGATTAAGAATAATGAATAAAAATATAGAGAAGGCTATGGGTGTGTTGCCAGAAAAAGAACCTGGCAAGCTTAGAAAACTAGGACTATCGATAGGGCGATCGACAGGAGTATGGCCTAAAGATTTAACGATAGAAAAATAATCCTCGCATTACAAAAAGCAGGCGCTCGCCTGCTTTTTGTTAGTTTTTTAGATACTTAACGACTTCTTCGGGCGTTTTCGCGACGGAAAAGAGCAATTTCGCGTCTGTTTTGTATGGGCTGCCGCCGTGGCCGATTGAGGTAAAGCCGTTTTCGTTAACGAGATCGAACCAAGCGAGTTGTCCGTCGTAAAAACCTTTATAGTTAAAGAGAATAATTTTCGCGTCGTGTTCGCGGGCGCGTTTCGTTTCGACGGCGGTCCAAAACTCATAAATCGTGCCGATTCCGCCGGGGATGACGATAACCGCGTCGCTCATAGAAAGCATTTTGCGCGTTCGTTCGTCGATAAGGTCGGTCAGGACGACATTCTCTACCGTCATGATTTTAAGGTCGTCCTCATAAGCCTTAGGCAAAACGAGCGTATCCTTCCTCCCGTTCGCGACGAACTTTCCGCGGATTTTTGCGAGAGGCCCGTGTGCGTTTCCGCCCCAAATAAGTTCGATGTCGCCCTCCTTCGTTAAAATATCGCCCAAACCTTCCGCGAAAGACATATACTTAGGGTTTGTGTTGGGGTTAGTCCCCCCAAAAATACCTACGCGCATGTTAAACTCCTTTTCTTTATATATTTATTTAGATTTCCCTATTAGATTTCCTATTTTATCGCGAAATATTTCATGCAAAAATCGAGATAGCCTTCTAGCGTTTTAATTTTTAACAACTCTTTTTTATTTGCGCTGTAGGCGGGCAGGTTTAACTCGCGCTGTTCAAGAGTTTCAAGCATCTCTTCAAACCCGCGCCTAATTTCGGCGTCGATTTCGGCAATTTTCGCGTTTTCGGCCTCGATTTTTTCGCGTTTTTTTGCGTCAAGCCCAGTCGGGTCTTTTATCATGCGCTTTAAGGCTTGCGTTATGAATTGGGCATGCAGCAAAACGCTCGCGGTTGCGGCAATTCGCGGAAAAACTTGGGCGAGTGCGCCGTTATAAACTGGGATTTTGGCGTTTTGTTCGTCGAGTAAGATTTTTTGTAAGGCCTCCCATTCGATTTGCATCCCAACAAGCGAACTTTCATAAATATCTTTCGTCGCAACGAGTTTCTCGAAAAAGTCGGCTTGGCTTATCTTGTTTTTGGACGCGGCGGGGCTTTCGATTGGGGCAGGGCTAGTAGGCGCGACGTCATCAAAATCCAAATCGTTTTGCGCGCTACCGTCATTTTCGTCGGCGGTCGCGTAAACCCCTCTATTATAGTTGATAAAATCGTTGGTTTCGGCTAATAACTTTTCGGCATCGATAAGGTCGATACGTTCAAACAGCGAATACTTCGAAATGTAAGGGATTTTAACCATCAAACTTATTATATATCAAACCAAAAAAATATTGCAAACTAAAAATTATTTTGTCGAAACGCCCCGCGGGTGGCTTTGTGCGCGTTGCCCGCGATAAAAAACTTGCAAAAATTGGGCGCGGGCGTCATAATATTATTATGAAGATGCGGCATTTTAGGAGATTTGCGAAGATTTTTTTAGCGCCATTATTTAGGTTGGTTTGTTGGTTTAAAGTCAAGAATAAGAAGGTTTTAAAAACTTTAAAGGGCAGGCCGATTGTTTTTTGTTGCACCCACCAATCAAACCTCGATGTTCCCGTTATGTTTTGCGCGCTGAATAGTAAAATCCTCGCTTTTTGGGCGAAGAGTTCGCTTTTAAAACCGAATGCGTTGGGTTGGGCGTTAAGGCACCTAGGCGCGATTGAGGTTAACCCGAAAAACGAACTCGCGCTCATGAAAGACAGCATCAAACATCTTAAAGAGGGCGGCTCTCTCATCGTTTTTCCGACGGGGCATCGCAGTTTTTCCGCTGAGGACAGCCTCGCAATCCAAAACGGCGCGCTCGCGGTATCGGCGCGAACAAATGCCACGATAATTCCCGTTGTTTTTAATAAAAAGCCGAAACTTTTTTCGATGACGACGCTTAAATTCGGAGAACCGATTTTTACCGACGAGTTTAAGGATAAAAAAGCAACGAAAGACGATATTTCCGCGCTAGGCGCGAAATTACAAGCGCAAATCGAAGAGATGAAGAAAGATTTCGTTAAAATTCCGCGCAAAAAGAAATGGCAAAAAATTGACCCAGTTATGGTTAGAATGCTTTTAATTAAGGATAACAAAATCGCGCTCATGAAACGCAACAAAGGCGCGGACGACTATTACGTTTTTATCGGAGGACATATCGACGAGGGCGAGGGCGTTCGCGAGGCGCTTATCCGCGAAGCCAAAGAGGAATGCGATCTCGACGTTAACCCGACGCGCGAACTTTATCGTTATAAATGGCGAAAACCGCAAAATAAATGGAGCGTAGGCATGCAAAGTTTTTGGCTTTGCGATTATATCAGCGGAGAAATTTCGAAAACCGACGCGGAAGAATACACCCAGCGCGACGAGAGTAGCGGAACTTATGAGCCGGTTTGGGTCGATGTCGCGGAACTTAAAAACCTCGACCTTAGACCGAAATGCATAAAATCTGCGCTTATAAAAGATTACGAGAAAACGCATGGCAGGCTTTCCATGCCGTCGAAGTTTATTAAAGACAAGTAAAAAAAGGGCATATCGCCCTTTTAGCGTTTAAGTTTTTTAGCGAAGAGCCTATTTTTAATTTTCGATTCGGGCTTTTTCTTTGGAGCCGAAACAAGCGGAACTGCCGGTTTCGCCGAAGTTTCTTTCGCCATTACTGCCTTCGCTGAATTTGCGATCGTCAGTTGCTTTCCCCGCGCGATTTGTTCGAGCTCTGCGATTGCTGCGGCGTTTTGCGCTTCGAGCTCGGATATCATTTTATTAACTTCCTCGCGCCTCGCTTTTCGCGCCTGTTCTTCTTCGGGCGATAATTTTTTCGCGGCGTTTTCCGCGCGCGCCGCTTTAATAGCTGGGTCGGATATGATTTTATCCGTAAGCGCCCCGAAATATTCTCGCGTTTTATCAACTAATTTAAGCGTTTCTTGCGCCTTTGCGCGTGTTATTTTAATTGCCATTTTCTTTCCCCCAATGTTTTGTTTATAAATTTGATTAACTACTAATTGATATCCGTTATGACCTCAAGCGCTTCCTTTATATTCGCGGGGCCGTCCTTCCCAACGCGTTTAAGCGCCGATATCGACCATTCAGTATAGTTCTTTTTGTATTTAGCTGGATCAGTGTGCGCGAGGTGTTGTATAGATGCTTCGGCTTGTCCTATTACAATGTCGGCAAATTTCTCAACCTCTCTTTCGCCATGGTCTAGGGATATATTTTGAGAGATCGCATTCACGGCGCTCCTGAAAGTCATACCATCTCCACCATCGACATACGTTTTAAGAGCCTTGTTAAACAATCGTTTATACTCTTCCATAGGATCTGGATTCTTGGTCGTGCTCTTATCCTTTTCGTCTTTTTTATCTTCTTTTTTCTGCTCTTTTGGCAACCTAACCCTATCTGGATCTATGCCTAAGTCGTTTAAAGTATCTTCGATCGTTGCGCCGGCGCGGAGTTTTTGTTCGAAGATGTTTTTTACCGCATTAAGAAGGGTATGGCGCTCCTTTTCGTTCTCATTTAAGAAGTAATATTGTTTGCCGTTTGTGCGGATTGGGTCGATGATAACGCCGTCGTTGTCCCGCGCCTTAGTTAGCGGTGCAAGTGTTCCTGCGGTTTGCGCGCTAACATTCATTAACTCCTGTTGTATTTTATCGAACGCGAATCCTTCCTCTTTGAATTGATTTCGAGTTGGACCCGGCGCGTCGAAAGTTGACTCAGGCGCTCTGGCCGGCATAGACGTTTCGAGCGATATCCAATCCAGAACTCCGTTGTCCGTTAAAGCCTCGCGCATTGGCGTCGGGTGTGTCTGGTCTAGAACGGCTTGCGCGATACTTTCTTTAATTGCTTCTTCGTAAGTAAAATGTTGATTACGAGCGTTGCCATAAAAGAAAACAGGCGCGCCATTTTGATCGACCACTTGCTTGTTATTTTCCATCAGCCTCGAAATCGGTGGGTAGACGTGTCTAGGCGGCGTCAAACCGTCTAAGCGGTTATCAAGCCTAACCCTTGTATAGCCGTGTCTTCTGGCTTCGGTCTTAAATTCATCGCTTGCCCAAGTTGGGCTGCCGATTGTTGTTGGTGTTTGCGTTGTTGGTGCAGGAGCAGGAGTAGGCGCTGGAGCTGGTGCAGGCGTTGGGGCAGGGGTCGGCGCAGGAGCAGGAGTAGGCGCTGGTGCTGGGGCGGCTAACGCGTTGTCTCGTTCCGTTCTCGCTTGATCGCGTTGGGCTATCGCTTGGTCGAATTTTTGTGTTAATTCGTCTATTTTCGCCTTATGGTCGGCTTGCATTTGCTTTATTTGCTGGCTTAAAGTCGCGGTTGCTGCGTCAACTGCGGCTTTAATGGCGGCTTCTATACTTTGTTGCTGCGTGGAGAGTTTCGCTTCTAGGGTTGCATTTTTTCGGCGCTCTTCCGCGAGCTCGTCGGGGAGTGTTTGGTCTTCAAGCCGCCTTTCAAGGTCCTTATTTTTTGCGCGCAAACCCTCGATTTCAGTTTCAAGCGCTTGGTCGGCGTCTGTGCTATTTCCGCGTTCGGCTCGTTCTCTCTCGAACTCCTCGCGCTCCTTTTTTAATTCTTCGTGTTCTTTTTTTAGTTCAGCGCGATCCTCCGCAATCTCGGCTTTGATCTTTTTAAGTTCTTCGAGTAAAGCCTCGTTTTCGGCATTTAATTTTTCGTCAGTCTTCGTTCGCTTCGTCCGCTTAGTCGGCTGTTTCTCTTTTTTAATTTGCTCTTTGATTTCTTCAACCTCTTCGGCGAGGGGGATTTCTTCTTTTTCGATTTTGGGTTCAGGTTTCGCTTCGGGTTCGAGTTTGGTGCTTTTATCGTTCGTCTTTTCGAGCAACGAGATAATATTTTTTAAAACTTCATCAAAAGTCGCTTGGTCATCATAGTATGGCTTATAAAGTTCTTCGATTTTTGAAAAATGGTTTTTAATAAATCCTGCTAGATCGTAGGTGTCTGCATAGGGCAAAAGAGCCTCGATGAGTTTGTCGCGCCGTAGAAAGTTGCTAAAAGGAGAGTCTTCGGTCGCCAGCTCGTGAAACATTTGTGCGAGCGCCTCGATTTGAGAATTTTCGTTTTTAACCTCGGGTTTTGTCACGGTTTCTTCTTCTTTCTCGTTCGCGAGGAGCGACGTTAGTCTAGTTTTAAAGATCGAGAAGAATTTTTGCCAAGTTTCTTTATTAAAATACTCTTCATCATTCCCTACTAGGTGCCTTGTTCCGCTCTCGTCGAGAGCGCTGTTGTATGCGCGAACGAGGGCGGGTGTATTATTTTCAATAAGTTCCGCGATATCGTTCGCTTTCATTTCGTAGAGTTGCCAGATAGTGTCGGTAAGAAGATTGGCGTGGTCGAAAGAAAGGGTTGCGTCCTTTTCCATAATTCTCCCTCTGAGCACCTCAAACGACCAAACCATGCCGTCCTCGAGTTCTTGCTTTATATCTTCTTGTGTTGTTGTTTCCGTTTCGGTTGCTTCTTCTTCTGCCGCCATTTCCTCAACTTCATTCGTCTTCCCGAGCAACGCATTGAGTTCAGCCATATAATCATAGTCATAGCCAAGCTCGTAGTCGTTCTTGCTGAATTCTTTCTCGTCATTTCTAAAAATTTTAACGACGGCTTTAGAATGGTTTTCAACAAGCTGCTCAATTTCTGATGGTTTGAAATTTTGTAAAAGATTACGGGCTATCCGTTTTGGGTCGACACTAGACATTCCCAAATTATAAGAAAAAGAGAAACGCCCTGCTTTTTTTCTAAGTTTCTTCGCAAGCGCGTCGATTTGCGCGGTATCAATTTGTATTAGTGGGGTTATATCGAGTTCTGCAAAGAGTGGGGCTAATTCACCTTTCAAACGTGAGAGATATTCGCGCCATTTGTTATCTTCGGCATATTCTGGGCTGGTTCGCTCCCACCACGCTTCACGTTGAGTAGTGTATTCCTCTAAAATGGCGCCGTTTTTCAAGAAAAAGTCAGCGAGGGCGTTTGCCTGCGTGTCAACAAGAGTGGGGAGCAGAGCATGCCCCAAGAACTCATAAAGCACATGTATGATGCCGTTTATCGTGGCATAATCCAAGCGTCCGGCAGTATTTTTTTCAAGTCGAGCATAAACAGACTCTTCATTTAATTCTTCGTTTTCCGCCATATTAACCTCCATTATGTCGTTATTCGTTAGTATAATATTTTCTCGGGTTTTTAGTCAAACGAAATACGAAACAAAAACCCCGCGATTTGCGAGGTTTCCGTAAAATCTTAAACGATTTCAAGCAATTATTTGATGATGCTTGCAACAACGCCTGAACCAACCGTGTGTCCGCCTTCGCGAATTGCGAAACGCAAACCTTGTTCGATAGCGATTGGGGTGATGAGTTTAATCGTCATACTGATGTTGTCGCCAGGCATAACCATTTCAACGCCCTTAGGAAGGTCGATTGTTCCGGTAACGTCGGTTGTTCGGAAATAGAATTGTGGACGATATCCGTTGAAGAATGGAGTATGACGTCCGCCTTCTTCCTTTTTAAGAACGTAAACTTCGGCTGTAAACTCGGTGTGTGGGGTAATGCTCTTTGGAGCAGCGATAACTTGACCGCGTTGGATATCCTTACGGTCTACGCCACGAAGAAGAACGCCCGCGTTGTCCCCAGCCATTGCGCTGTCAAGGTTTTTACGGAACATTTCGATACCCGTGATTGTTGTAGTTTTGCTTGAACCCATACCAACGATGTCAACAACGTCGTTAAGTTTGCATTGTCCGCGCTCAACCCTACCAGTTGCAACAGTTCCACGACCTGTGATTGTTAAAACGTCCTCAACAGGCATAAGGAAAGGCTTATCGATATCGCGTTTTGGGTCAGGGATAAATTCATCAACAGCATCCATAAGTTTGAAGATGCATTCGTTGTCGGCGTCGATTTTGCCGGCTTGCGCTGCTGCGAGTGCTTTCGCTGCCGAACCGCGGATAATAGGCGTTTTGTCGCCAGGGAACGAATATTTCGTTAAAAGTTCGCGGATTTCCATCTCAACGAGGTCTTGAAGTTCTGCGTCGTCTGCGAGGTCGCATTTGTTCATGAAAACAACGATATATGGAACACCAACTTGACGAGCAAGCAAGATGTGCTCGCGCGTTTGTGGCATAGGGCCGTCTGTTGCAGCAACAACGAGAATTGCGCCGTCCATTTGTGCAGCACCCGTTATCATGTTTTTAACGTAGTCCGCGTGCCCTGGGCAGTCAACGTGCGCGTAGTGGCGTTTCGCTGTTTCATATTCAACGTGCGCCGTGTTTATCGTGATTCCACGTGCCTTTTCTTCTGGGGCTTTATCGATCATGTCGTAAGCCATTGCTTGTGCGCCACCTTTCATTGCAAGCGTTGTGCAAATAGCGGCTGTTAGGGTTGTTTTGCCGTGGTCAACGTGGCCGATTGTGCCGATATTGATGTGTGGCTTACCCCTATTAAAATTTTCCTTTGCCATTTTGGTTTAATTCTCCTTTTTTATTTTTATAAATAGCAGTTTTGATTATAGACATAATGGGCGTATGTTGTCAACAACCTTTTTTATGGTTTTAAGGCTCTTCATAATAATAAGAATAGTCGATTCCTTTCATAAAGGTTTCGCGGTCGTCGATTTTATCGGTTAGGGCAGGTTTTATTAACGCTTTTATACCGGTGGCGTCGTTAACACTTTTGCGCATCGCTTCTAAATAGTCGTTTTTCGGGATTTTACTCCAATCAACGCATTTTTTAAGCGCGCGTTTTAACATAAGGTCAAGCCAAATTCGTGTTGCGCGGCCGTTGCCTTCCATAAAAGGGTGGGCAATATTCATTTCAATATATTTGTTTATGATTTCGTCGAAGGTTGTTTCCGGCATTTTCTCGATATTCGGCAGCGTTGTTTTAAAATACTGGCACGGCGCAAATGCAAAGCCGCCTTTCGAAATATTCTTATCGCGAAGTTGCCCAGCGAAAGAATATAGCCCGCCGAAAAGATAGCCGTGAATTTGTTGCAAGCCATTAATCGTGCCGGCGTCTGTCTCGTTTAAAAATTCACTATCGAAAAGGGTATAGGCTTTTGTTTTGCTTTGCTTGTCAATTGTGCTGTCGCCAAAAAATCGAATCGAAATTTTCCCCATTGCTATTGCAACTATGGCATATCGGCGAGCATTTTACAATCAAAATAATCCATTATCAAAAAATTTTATAAGTTTTATCGAAAATTCGCTAAAAAATTTGTCGAAATTTGCTTGACGAAATATCGACATATGAATAAATTTAGACGCATTGGGAGGTTTTTAGATGAAAAGTTTAGGATTTCTTTGGACGAAAATTGCCGTTTCGGTTCTTGCAGTTTGCGCAATCGGCGGGGTTAGCGCGATAACTTTTGCCCATGCGGCTGGAACGGAAGAAAAGGAGAGTTGGGGTGTAAGTGGCAATATTGAATTTAGCGTTGTGAACGATGTTTCCGCGAGTTTGTTGGCTGAAGTTGAGGGGGCTACACTCCAAGAAGGCAAGAAAAAGGTTTTTGAGAGCAGTGTTTCCGCGGAAGAGGCTGGCGATGATTTTGAGGAATGGGATCTTGGCGAAACTTTAGTCGCGGGCGATGAGAATACTGTGGTTTTCACGATAACAATATTTAACGACGAGGAAAACATGCCTTTGGCTGCAACTCTTGTGGGCGCTGGAGCGGGGATAGTAGTTGGTGGCGAGGCAAAGAAAAACGAAAACGGAGAAGATATTCACGTTGTTGTTATTGAGCCCAAAAAGAATGAATCATTCACTATAACTTATACGCCAGAGAAGGCAAACGAAGAGGGGATGTTAAGTTTTGACTTCTCACTAGAAATTGGGCGCGCCCCAGTCGCAACCGAAGCCGCTTAATTTACTTTGTCGTATAACTAACGCATTCCGCACGGCTGTCGTTTCCGATAGCCGTTTGTATTGTTATGCCGTTCGCGAGGCAAATTTCGCGGTCGTTAAAAAGGCAAAGTTTGGCTTTACAACAAATATCCGTTTCCGTCGGTTTTCGGGGCGCGAGTTCTTTCGAAAATTCGAATAAGCCTTTCGTTGGCATTTTCTTGTTCTCGTCTTTTCGATAACTTCCGCAAGCCGCGCAACGAAAAACGTTTATTTCATTTGCCGAGCAATTTTGGTTCTCATTAAACACACAATCGTGTTGCTTACATCTTATTTCCATATATTATTAGACATTATTTCCAAACCATGTTATCTTAAACCATGCAAATATATTTATTAAAAGACGTTAAAGGTAAGGGCAAGGCTGGCGACATAATAAACGTCAACGACGGCTACGGCATGAACTTCTTAGTTAAAAACAAACTCGGGAAGGTTGCGGATAATGCGGTTTTATCCGAGAAAAAAGCGCGCGACGACAGTAAAAACTTTCATCGCGAGGAGGAAATCATAAGTTATAAGGCGCTTGTTAATAAATTGCGCGATATAACGGTTGCGCTTGATTGTAAAAAGGGCGAGAATGGACGCCTTTTCGGCGCGATAACCGCAACCGAAATCGCCGACGGTTTAAAAAAACTCGGCATCGAAATAGATAAACGCTGGATAGATACTTTAATCGCCATAAAACAAACCGGCGAATACAAAATCCAAGTAAAATTTCCGTATCAAATCGTTGGTGAGTTTAGTTTAGTTGTTAAATAAAATATAAAAGGAGGGCAATGGGAATGTGCGATTCTAAAATAGAATTAGGTCAGTTTTTCACGAAAAAAGACGTTTGGCTTAAACCACAAGTTAGAGATTTTATTTTGCAATCAAAATGCGACGTTGCTTACGACCCTTTTGCTGGCGCGGGCGATTTATTAAACGCGGTTTCGAATGAATTTGAGAGAACAATTGGGCTGGATATAGACGAAAAACTTAGTTGGGAAAAGAACGATAGTTTATTAAAAATCCCGAGTATAGAGAACGCGATTATAATAACAAACCCGCCATATCTCGCGAAAAACTCCGCGACCCGAAAAGACGCGGAAACAAAAAAATATTTTAAAAACTCGAAGTTCGAGGATTTATATTTGATCGCACTCGAACAAATGCTCCTCGCGCAAGACTTCGTTGTCGCGATTATCCCCGAAACTTTCATAAACTCGAATTTTCGTAAGAACCGCCTAGCCTCTTTAACCGTTTTGGAAGAAAATCCGTTTGAAGATACGGAAAATCCTGTTTGTGTCGCTTGTTTTGATAATAAAAACAAAGATTTTTCGGAAATTAAGGTTTATAAAAACGAAACCTATATAAACTCGCTTGCCGAGATTTTCGCAGTCCGTTTCGAACCGCAAAACAATTTAAAGATAACGTTTAATTCGAAAAAAGGTTGGCTTGGGCTTAGGGCGATTGATACTTTATTCCCAACGAATACTATCAAGTTCGATTTTAAGGAAAATTTTAATTATGATTGGGAAAAGGGCATAAAAAATACTTCCCGCCACTTAACTTTAATCGATATCGATATCCCGCCAGCCTCTCGCGCTGAGTTTATTTTAAACTTAAATAAAATAATCAAAGACATACGCGAAGAATCCGCCGACTTATTATTATCGGCGTTTAAAGGCAACATGAAGAACGGCGTTCGGCGCAGGCGCTTAGACTATCGGCTTGCGCGGGCAATTATCGAGCGCGTTTATAGCGAGATGTTTCGGGGAGATTTATTCGCGCTACTAAAAAAGGAGGCGGTATGAAAAATTTAGAACTTTTCAAGTTGATTGAAACAAGCCCAGAGGTTGGAATTGACGCAAATTATAAACACGACAAAGTTATTTTAGAAGGAGAGTTAGTTCGCCAAAACCAAAAACTAATTGACTTAATAACGACCGCCGAAACTATTTTATCAAACAAAAGTTATTCCGCCGATGCGCTCGAAACGACGCTTAGCGAGATAAAAAAGGTTTTAGGCGTTAGCGGAATGAACTTTTCTTGCTTCGCCCAATTCTTACATACATTAAATCTAACTTTTAGGGACGTTATAGAAGCTGACGACGCAGGGTTTTTAATTCATATATTAAAAGAATATATAAAAAATAGGCATCAACTTTATAAGCACTACGGCTACTCGCCGATTGTCTTGCAAGTCGGGTATGATAGTTATTCGAATAGGCGTTTGGGCGTTGCAGGTTTAAATAAAATAAAAGCGCAACTTCTAGAAAACGGCGTTGATTATATTATATTCCCCGATAAAGCGGATAAAGACGAGTTTAATAAACTTTTAAGGGATAACAAAATTAAATTTAAGTTCCGCGATGACCATAATAATAAATACCCTGACGTTTGTTTTAAGATTGGCGACGAGATTTTTATTTGTGAACACAAACATATAACTGGGCGCGGCGGCTCGCAAGACAAACAAATTTTAGAAACCATTGATTTTATAAAATACGGCGAAAAGAAAGTTCATTATGTTTCGTATATGGACGGGCTTGCTGTAAACGATTTTGTTTTAGGAGCAACCGCAAAAACGAAAACGCAATACGAAAATATAGTAAAACACTTAAAAGAGTTTCCTAATAATTATTTTGTTAATACAGGCGGTTTCGACGAGTTGTTGAAATATTTTAAATCTCGCATATAAATATTTAGATATAAAAGGAGAAGAAGATGGTTTTGGAAGGGCAACAAGTGGCGGAATCGGAAGAAGAAACGGAAATCGAGGCGCAAGTTGAAACGCAGACGCAAGCGGAGGAAACGGGGGGCGATAGCGTATTTGTTCTTGTATTAAAGCCCGACCTTTCGGCGATTGACCTCGATGAGCCGCTAATGACGCGAATTTGCGGGGTTTCGATGCTGGATTGCGTTAAGAGAGCCGTTAAAGGTTTCGAACATAAGTTCGTCGACGTTAAAGAGGGCGACGATATAACGAGTTTAATCCGCGAGCACGGCAATGAGAGCAAATGGACAATCGTTTTATACGCGGATACGCCGTTATTAACGAAAGAAACGCTGGAAAATGTCTTTGACCAAGCGATCGCTAATAAAATTCAAGCAGGAAGATTGCCGCGCGGTTGGATTTTCGAAACGAAAACTGTTCTCTCGGGCGCGGATATCGAGATTGACGAGTTGGCTGTTCCTAATAAGGAAGACTTTTTCGTCGTTAACGGGCTTTCGCGGCTCGAGCGCGCGACCCGAATGATGCAAGCCCGCATAAACGAGCGCCACCTCGAAAACGGCGTTAAGATTGCGAACTCTGGCGCGACATATATAGAAGCGGGCGTCGAAATCGCACGCAGCGCAGTAATCGAGCCGAATTGCACGATTAAGGGCGATACGGTTATAAAAAAGGGCGCTACGATTTTAGCCGGAACTTATATAGAAAGTTCCGTTATTGAAGAAAACGCGGTTTTAGGGCCGTACGCCCGAATCCGCCCGAAAACGACAATCGGCGAGGACGTTAAAATCGGCAATTTCGTTGAGATTAAAAACAGCCAAATCAGCAACGGCACAAAAATCGCGCATATGACCTACGTCGGCGACGCGGTTATCGGCGAGGGTTGTAATATCGGCTGCGGCGTCGTTTTTTGCAACTTCGACGGCAAAACGAAATCGAAAATTACGCTCGGCGATAAGGTTTTCGTCGGCTCGAATAGCAACCTCGTTGCGCCCCTAACCCTCGCGACTAACAGTTATGTCGCGGCAGGCTCAACGATCACGCAAGATTTAGAAGAGGACGCGCTCGGCATCGCCCGCGCCCGGCAAGTTATAAAAGAAAATTGGCGCGCCGAAGAAGGCGAGGAGTAAGTTAACGATAAATGTCGGAGATTGATTCGCATTGTAAAAATTCATTAAAAGGCAGGCTTGTTTTAATCGCGCCGTCCACCATGCCACGCATTTTGGGAATTTTCGAGAGTTTGTCTGTTATAACTTTTTGTTCCTCTTTTGCGGTTTTAAAATATTTTTCTTTACCACCCATAAAATCAAAAGTTCTCTCGGCTTTGTCTGGTCGCCTTAGTGATAGTGATGGAATTAAGAAGGATTCAAGAAACTGTCTTATGTGTGCGACTTTCATTGTTTCATCTTTATGCTCTTCAAGCGTATTAAAGTCGCAAAAATTAAATCCAGCGTTTTTGCCATAGATTATATTACCGGGGTTAAAATCCGGATTTATTTTTGAGTTAAGTATTGCGTTTAATGTTTCGGCAAGTTCGGTAAAATAGGTATCAGGTGAGTTAAGAATGGCTTCTTTCTTATCTATAAAGTTATGGTATCCATGCAAATCGGATAGGTTATAACCCGGCGCGCGTTGAAGGAAGATATAATCGCGGTTGACTTTGCCATTATAGTTAGGGTTTGGGATTCCTGTGCCTTTAGCATTATATAAATAACCCAAAATAGGCGCAACTTTATACCCATTCATAAATAGATTATGAACTTCTTCAATTACTTGGTTATATTCTTCGGGTTTGATTCTATTTTCAGTAAATATTTTTGAATATAGAACCGCGTATTCGTCATCATAAGGCAAGAACATCGCCGAGCCGCCTTTATGTGCGCCTTCATCTTTCGCGAAATCGGCGTTAAGCGCGAATTTGCGTAGTTTTGCGGACATTAAATCGCTTATATATGGCGTGTGAGTTTCGTAATAAACATCGCTTCCTCGCATGATGATAATTCTCCTTTGTTGGCTTATACAATACTAGATAAAACAAAGGAAATCAATACCTGTCGAAAATATTATTCCTCCGGCAGCGAACTCATGCCTAATCTTGTTGCGCCGGCGTCGATTAGGGCTTCGGCGGCGGAGAGGGTTTTTATTCCGCCGCTGGCTTTTATTTCGGTTGAAGAACCTATTTCATCGATAACCGACTTCATGAGTTTTATATCCCCTAGCGTTGCGCCGCCCGTCCCGAATCCAGTCGATGTTTTAACGAAATCCGCGCCGCCTTCCGCGCAAAGTTTAACGGCGGTGCGTTTTTCGGCGTCGGTTAGATAACAAGTTTCGATTATAATTTTAAGGATAACGCCCTCGCTCTTACAAAACCGCGCGAGCAGGGCAATCTCATCGCGAACCAGCCCCGTTTCGCCGCCTTTAAGCGCGCCGATATTCATAACCGCGTCAATCTCATTTGCGCCGAGAGAAACGCACTCCTCCGCCTCCGTGAATTTTTGCATTGTCGTTGTTGCGCCTAGCGGAAAACCAACGACGGCGCATAAAAGCGTCTTGTTTCCGTCGGGTTGGGCTTCGTTTAACGAGCCTAGCGTTTCTTTTGCGGCGGCGAGGTTCGCTGGGTTAACGCAAACCGAATAGCCGCCCATCGCCGCGACTTTTTTGCAATACTCGCGAACGTCGTTTGAAGTGGCGGTCGGCGATAAGAGGGCAAAATCCGTTTGCCCCGCGATAAGTTCTTTTTTAATTGCGCTTGTTTTCATGAATTTAATCTATAATATCCGCGCGAAGTTCGCAACCGCAAAAACGCGACTATTCCGCGTCGCGCTTCATTTTTTTGAGTTCTTTCGCGTCGGCTTTTGGGAGTCCGCCGTAGCGTTCGTTTTTGCGCGCCTTCGAAACGAGTTTCTTTTCTTTATTATAAAGGTCGACGCCGTCGCGGGATTTAAATGCAGAATAAGTTGCGGCGGCGGTTTTTTTCGGCGTCGCGATTTTTTTTAGGTCATTTAGTTTTTCGTCGGGCGCAACTTCATCGTCGGTTGAGATATTGCCTTCCATAAGCGCCTCGTTCTCGGCGCGCAACCGTTCGAAACGGATACGGTTAAATTCTTCGTCCGCGGCGCGCTCGGCGTCGTTATCTTCCGCGCGGTTTTTTGGGCGGTTTATAATTTTTTGCTCGCCAGCCCTAATCAGCCAAATCAACCCGAACAGCCCAGCCAAAACAGCCGCGTATAAAAGCAACGTCCAAAAAGTTGCCCCCAAAAGGTTTATCATAATTCTCTATATCTTAATTATTGACTTATTGTCAAATAAAAACGCATAAGTTATTATAGGCTATTATAATGGGAATGGATTTTTCGCGGATTTTAGGAATAGTTAGGGCGATGCCTTGGGCGAACGAACTTTCGGACGAGGCGGTTTTGCGTGCGGCGGAGGCAGCGTTCGCGGAAGTGAAATTTAAGCCAAGCGAAACGCCGAAAATAATTCGAATAGCGGGGCAAAGCGGCAGTGGAAAGACCACCCAACTTTTGCCTGCGGTTTTGGCGAGCATAAATGCCGACGATTATATCACCGTTGCGGTGCGCGATTTCGTTAAGTTTTACCCAAACGCCGAAAAATTCGACCCGAAAGAGGTTCGCGAGAAAACAAACGGCTTTGCGCTCGCGGTCTTGGCGGTTGTTTTATTAAAACTTATTTATGCGCGGGCGAATATCGTTTTAGATTTAACGCTTTTAACAACCGAATTCGAAGCCGAAGTTTTAACCGCGCTTAAACACAACGGCTACGAACGCGTTTATCAAATTATGGCAGTTCCGCGTTCGACTAGCGATAAACATATCGAAAAACGCGAGCGCGAAACGGGGCGGAGCGTTTCGTTAGTTAGCAAGGAGTTCTTCTTTAATGTGTTAGAGCCGGCGACTTCGTTCTTAGCCGAAAACGACCCGAAAAGTTCCGTTAGCCTTTGGGGCGCATTTAAGCCCGAACCTCTTTACTCGGGCGAAATCGAGCTTGCGCCGAAATTTTTAAGCCTCGGCAGGGCGGAAATCTTGCCCCAAAAACATACCGAAAAAGAATTATTAAAGTTTAAGAAAAAGTTTTTGGGCAACCTCTAAAAAAACTTTGTGCAAAATGACGAAGAAAGTTTGTTTATGTTGCGAGAAAAGTTTGTGCATTATAACGAAAACGGCGAAAAAAGTTTCATAAAAAGACAAAAAATAACAAAAAAAATATTGACAAGAATACATAAAGCGTAGTATAGTTATCGCTAACAATGTTTAAATTTTGGGCATGAAACAGGCGTAAATCAAGGACTTTCAAACGGGAAAGTGCTTTTTTTGTGTCCTTCGGTTCGCCTAAACAAAAGGAGTTAACATAAAATGCAAAAAGAAACAGGGCTTGTCAAGGAAATTTGCGGGAAAAATACCCGAATGGTGTATCGCCGCGTTCCGGAGATTTTGGAAGTTCCATATCTTCTCGACGTTCAAAAGCAATCGTTTAAAAAGTTCATAACGAAAGGCATCGCCGAGATTCTCGACGAGTTTAACCCAATAACGGATTATAGCGGGAAGATTGAACTCTATTTCCTCGACCATTATATCGCGGACGAATCAAAATACGAGGAGGCGGAATGCCTTCGTCGCGGGCAAATGTATGTTAAACCGCTTAAAGTGCGCGTTCGCGTTGTTTTTAAAGAAACAGGCGAGATTATCGAGCAAGAAGTTTTCCTTGGTGATATCCCGATGATGACGGAAAGCGGTTATTTCATTATAAACGGCGTTGCGCGCGTTATTGTTAACCAAATCATTAAATCGCCGAACGCATATTTTGATATGGAACTCGATAAAAAGACGGGTAAGGAAACGATAACCGCAACTTTATCCCCAACCCACGGCGCATATATCGAACTCCTTCGCGACGACAAAGGGTTTATAACCGCGTCCCTTAACCGCACGAACAAAATCGGTTTAGGAACTATGCTTAAAGCGTTTGATTTCGGTAGCGATGCGGAGATTATTTCGTTATTTGAGGAACACCCTCTTATTAAGCAAACGCTCGAAAAAGATACGAGCAAAGGCGCGGCCGAAAAGGGTAAAGCGGAAGCGCTCATCGAAGTTTCGCGCCGTATGCGTCCTAGCGAACTTCCAAACGCGGAGGCTATGGAACAAGGGCTGAATACAATGTTCTTTACTTTCCCGAACTATGATTTAGCGAATGTTGGGCGTTATAAGTTTAATAAAAAGTTTTGTATCTCGCGCCGTATCGTTAAAGGCATCGCAGGCGAGGATATTCGCGTTAACGGCGAAACAATCGTTAAGAAAGGCGACGAGATAACCCGCGAAGAGGCTGAAAAAATCCAAAACGCAGGCATAAATATCGTTCACCTCGAAAACGAAGCCGGCGAACTCGTTCAAGTTATCGGGAACAACAGCGTTGACGTTAATAAGTTCCTTGGAACAACCAGCGACGACACAGGCATAACCGAACTCGTTTATCTTCCAACCCTTAGAGAAGTCCTCGAAGGCGCGAAAGACAAAAAAGCGCGTATCGTTGCGGTTAGGGCAAACGCAAAACGCCTCGTTAACCGCGCGCTTAATAAAGATGATATCTTAGCGGCAGTTTCGTATCTTCTTAACCTTAACGACGGCATCGGGGTTGTTGATAATATCGATCACCTCGGCAACCGCCGTTTAAATACCGTTTGCGACCTTATGATGCGCCATTTCAAAGATGGTATGTTAAAACTTAGAAACGGGATGCGCGAAACTATGCAAACAATGGAACTTTCCTCGAAGGAAGTTAACCCTGTTTCTATTATAAACGCGAAAGCAATCTCCCGCGCGCTTAAAGACTTTTGTTCGATTTCCCAACTCTCGCACGTTATGGATACTAACAATCCGCTTACGGAAATTACCCAAAAACGAAAAATTACTTCTGTTGGCCCAGGCGGCATAACGAAAGAACGCGCGACTAGCGAGGTCCGCGACTTGCATTACACCCATAACGGACGCCTTTGCGCAATCGAAACGCCGGAAGGTCAATCTATCGGTCTTGTTAACTCGCTCGCGATGTTTGCGAAAATCAACGAATACGGTTTCATAACCGCGCCGCTCCGCCGAGTTGACAGCGAAACAGGCAAGGTTACGGAAATTATCGATTATTTAACGGCAGACGAGGAGGACAGTTTCTTTGTTGCCCAAGCCGTTGAGCCGCTAAACGCTGATGGAACGTTTAAAAACGAATATGTTCTTTGCCGTCATCGCGATACAGTCCAAGAAGTTGCGCGAGAACGCGTTGATTATATGGACGCGAGCCCAAGACAATTCATTTCCGTTGCAACCGCGCTTATCCCTTTCCTTGAAAATGATGATACGGGTCGTGCGCTCTTAGGTTCTAACATGCAACGCCAAGCAGTTCCTCTTATTAAAACGGAAGCGCCGTTAGTCGCGACAGGGCTTGAACACCGAACCGCGCTCGACAGCAATGTTTTAGTTGTCGCAAAACGCGACGGCGTAGTTTACAGCGTTCAAGGGGACAGGATTATAATAGAAGCCGCGAACGGCGAGAAAGATTTCTATCAATTAACAAAATTTACCCGCTTTAATGAAGAGGCTTGTATAAACCAAAAACCTATCGTTAAAAAAGGCGAAAAGGTTAAGGCTGGCGATATTATCGCCGACGGTTATGCAACGAGTGGCGGCGAACTTTCGATTGGTAAGAATATGTGCGTTGCTTATATGAACTGGGAAGGCTATAACTTTGAGGATGCTATACTTATAAGCGAACGCGTTGTTAAACAAGATAAGTTTACCTCGATAGCTCTTCATTTAAAAGAATGTAAAGCTCGAACAACAAAACTCGGCGAAGAAGAAATAACGCGCGATATTCCAAACCTTAGCGAAGACGCGCTTAAAAACTTAGATGAGCGCGGTATAGTTCGAGTAGGGTCTTTCGTTCGGCCGGGCGATATATTAGTAGGGAAAGTAACTCCTAAGGGCGAGACAGAATTAACGCCAGAGGAAAGATTGCTCCGTGCAATCTTCGGCGAAAAATCGCGTGAAGTTAAAGATAGTTCGATGCGTGTTGAGAACGGAAAAGACGGCGTTGTTGTTGCGGTTGAATGTTTCAGCCGAAAGAACAAAGACGAAATGGAAGTTGGCGTTAACGAAGTTATAAAAGTAACTATCGCGCAAAAACGAAATATTAAAGTCGGCGATAAGATGACGGGTCGTCATGGTAATAAGGGTATCGTTTCAAAGGTTCTTCCTGTTGAAGATATGCCTTATATGGCGGACGGAACGCCTGTTGATATCGTTTTAAACCCTCTTGGTGTGCCTAGCCGTCTTAATATCGGGCAATTACTCGAAGTTTCGCTCGGGCTTGTTGCAAAACAACTCGGGTGGCACGTTGCAACGCCTGTATTTAACGGTTGCACAGAGAACGACATTCAAAAACTCCTTGTTGAAAACGGATTACCTGCCGACGGGAAGATGCAACTCTTCGACGGACGAACAGGCGAACCGTTCGAAAACCCAACAACAGTTGGCTATATGTATATGTTAAAACTCCACCACATGGTTGACACGAAGATTCACGCGCGTTCGACGGGCGCATACAGCCTCGTAACGCAACAACCTCTTGGCGGCAAAGCGCAATTTGGTGGTCAAAGAATGGGTGAAATGGAGGTTTGGGCGCTCGAAGCTTATGGCGCGGCGCATCTTCTCCAAGAAATGTTAACGGTTAAGAGCGATGACGTTATGGGCAGAACGAAAACCTTTATCTCGATAGTTAACGGACAACCGCTCCCAGAGCCGGGTATTCCAGAGGCGACAAAAGTTATGATTAGAGAACTTCAAGGCTTAGGCCTCGATATGGCGATGATAAATAAGAAGAACGAAGAAGTTGAAATCGGCAAAATCAGCGACGCTCCAATCTTCGTTAACCCAACGGATATTAATGAGCCGAAAACTTCGGGCGAGGAAATTAACATTGACGACATTTTAAGCGAAATGGGCGCAACGGAAGACGCGCCGCAAGTTGATACAGTCGAAGAGTTTGACCTTGGTAGCGACGATAAAGCCGATACCAACGAAGTTGACCTCGATAGTTTGTTCGAGTAAGAGATAAACGAAGATAAAATTAAGGAGAAAAATAAAATGTTTGAATTAAATAACCTTGACAGTTTAAAGATTTCGATAGCAAGTCCAGACCGCATCCGCGAATGGAGCAGGGGCGAAGTTCTAAAACCCGAAACGATTAACTATCGAACGCAAAAACCCGAAAAAGACGGGCTGTTTTGCGAACGCATTTTCGGGCCAAAAAAGGATTGGCAATGCGCTTGCGGAAAATACAAACTCATCCGTTATAAAGGAACGGTTTGCGATAAATGCGGCGTTGAAGTGACGCGTTCTATCGTTCGACGCGAGCGAATGGGGCATATCGAACTTGCCGCTCCCGTAACTCATATTTGGTATTTTAAAGGCGTTCCTAGCCGTATCGGCGCGATGCTTGATATGACGGTAAAGTCGCTCGAACAAGTTATCTATTTCGTTTCGTTTGTTGTTATAAATAAAGGAAAGACCGCGCTCGAAGTTGGGCAAGTTCTCTCCGACCGCGAACTTCATGAAGCGCAAGAGAAATACGGCGTTAACGGCTTTAAGGCTGGAATGGGCGCGGAAGCGATACTTGAAATGCTTAGAAACGTTGATATTGATAAAGAAATCCTCGCGAACGAAGAAATCGTTAAGAAAGGAAAAGGCGTTAAACGCGACAAGGCTATTAAAAAATTAGGCATCTTAAAGGCGTTTAAAGAGAGCGGAAACCGACCTGAATGGATGGTTATGACTGTTCTTCCAGTTACGCCCCCAGAACTTCGCCCAATGGTTCAAATCGACGGCGGACGTTTCGCAACAACCGATGTTAACGACCTTTATCGTCGAGTTATAAACCGAAACAACCGACTTAAAAAACTTATTTCTCTTAACGCACCTGACGTTATTGTTCGAAACGAAAAACGTATGCTCCAAGAAGCAGTTGACGCGCTTTTCGATAACGGCCGCAGAGGGCGCGCAGTTCAAGGCGCGAAACAACGCGACTTAAAGTCGTTAGCGGCTGGACTTCGCGGAAAACAAGGGCGTTTCCGTAATAACCTTTTGGGTAAACGTGTTGACTATTCGGGGCGAACCGTTATCGTCGTTGGGCCTGAACTTAAACATTATCAAGTTGGTATCCCAAAAGAAATGGCACTCGAACTTTTTAAACCGTTCGTTATGAATAAACTTGTTGAATACGAGTTCGCGCACCACAGCCGAAGCGCAAAACGCCTCATCGAAAAAGAAAAACCTGTTGTTTGGGACGTTTTAGCCGAAGTTATTAAAGATCATCCAGTCCTTCTTAACCGTCAACCGACCCTTCATAGGCTTTCTATCCAAGCGTTTGAACCTGTCCTTATCGACGGACGCGCAATCCGCCTTCATCCGCTCGTTTGCCCTGCGTTTAACGCGGACTTTGACGGCGACCAAATGACAGTTCACGTTCCATTAAGCCAAGAAGCCCAAGCCGAAGCGCGAATTTTAATGTTAGCTTCTAACAACATCTTAAAGCCAAGCGACGGGCGTTCTATCGTAACCCCAACCCAAGATATCGTTTTAGGTTGCTATTATTTAACAATCCTTAAAGATGGCGCGATGGGCGAAGGTTCGGTTTATCGCAACGAGGCTGAGGCGGAACACGCTTACGCAAACCACCAACTCGACCTTCACGCGCGAATTAAGGTTCGCCGTTCAAGCGAGGAACTCGATTATAATCCAAACGAAGAAGTCGGGACGGAAATCGTTGAAACAACTTTGGGCCGTATCATATTTAACCGTTGCTTTCCGCAAGATATCGGCATTTTAGATAGGTCAAAAGACGAAAATAAATATCTTTATGAGATTGATAAAGTCGTTATCCGTAAGGACCTTAATGATATTATCGTTAAAACCTTTAAAAATCACGGCGCAACAGTTACTAGCGAAACAATCGACAACATTAAAAACGCAGGGTTTAAGTATTCGACGTTAGGTTCGATTTCGATTTCGGTTTTCGACGCGGTTATCCCAGAAGAGCGCGCAACGCTTATCGCGGACGCAGAAAAACGCGTTAAAGTTGTTGAGGATGCTTACGCAAACGGCGAGTTAACGCTCGACGAAAAACTTGATAAGAACATCGCGATTTGGCAAGAAACAACCGAGGCCGTTCAAAAGAAAGTTGTTGAGCATCTCTCGGCGGAAAACCCAATTAAGATGATGGCTGAATCCGGTGCGCGTGGTTCGAACAAACAAATCATGCAGCTCTCGGGTATGCGTGGTATTATCGCGAACGTTTCGGGGCAAAAAGAGGACGTTCCAACAAAATCTTGCTATCGTCTTGGATTAAAACCTCTCGAATATTTCCTTTCATCTCGTGGTGGTCGAAAAGGTCTTGCGGATACGGCTCTTAAAACAGCCGACGCAGGTTATTTGACTAGGCGTCTCGCTGACGTTTCGCAAGACGTTATCATTAACGAGGAAGATTGCTTTGCTGGGCTTGGCGAAAAGCCAAAAGGCATTGTTATGCGAACAATCGAAACCGACGGGTATGTTGAAAAACTCGAAGACCGCATCGTTGGGCGTTATACAACCCATGCCGTTCTTGACCCAAAAACGAAAAAGCCAATCGTCGGCGAAAACTCTATGATTAGCGAAGAGGCAGCGAAAGAAATCGTGAGCTCTGGCATCAAAGAAGTTGAAATTCGAACAGCGCTTACATGTAAATGCCGCCAAGGTATTTGCGCAAAATGTTATGGGCGCGACATGAGCGGTTATGGAACAGTTCAAATTGGTGAGGCAGTCGGCATCATCGCCGCGCAAAGTATCGGTGAGCCGGGAACGCAGCTTACTATGAGAACAAAACACGCCGGCGGTATCGCGACCTCCAACATTACCGAAGGTTTGCCGAGAGTTGAGGAAATCCTTGAAGCGCGCGAACCTAAGGGCGTTGCAATCGTCAGCGAAGTTGGCGGAAGCGTTCTTTCGGTTAGAAAAGTTGAGAAGAAACAAGAAGTTTCGATTAAATCAAGCGACGGCCGAACAGTAACTTACCTTATCCCAACAACGAAAGAAGTTATCGTTAAAAAAGATAGCGCGGTTCTTCCCGGTTCGCCTCTAACCGTCGGCGTTCTAAACCCACACGATATTTTAAGAACGCAAGGCGTTAAGGCCGTTCAAGACTATCTTATGCATGAAGTCATCAAGGTCTATAAAACCCAAGATATTACTCTTAATAACAAGCACCTTGAAATTATTATTCGCCAAATGCTTAAAAAAGTTAAGATTGAGGACGCGGGGGATACAACGCTCCAAGCTGGCGATAATGTTGATATAAACATTTTTGAAGAAGAATGCGAACGCGTTATGCAAGAGGGCGGACGCCCAGCGCGCGCAGGCCGAATCTTACTTTCGATAACGAAGGCCGCGCTTAAAACAGATAGTTTCCTCTCGGCTGCATCTTTCCAAGAAACGAGTGGCGTTCTAACCGAAGCCGCGATAAAGGGCAAAACCGACCACCTTTACGGGCTTAAAGAAAACGTTATCGTTGGCAAACTCATCCCAGCCGGAACAGGCTTAGCCCGTTATCGCAATATCGCTTACAAAACTATCGGAACCGTTGGTTAATTCGGACGTGCCTAGCGGCGCTAAATGCCTTTCGGGTTCTTTTCGGCTCAAAACCTCGGTTTTCTCGGTCATTTACTAAGGTAAACTTCGTCGAAAGCCCTCGATTTTGTCCTCGAAAATAACCTCGAAATCCATTTCCCGACTTAATCAACAGTCCCTTCGGCTAATTCTGTTGCGTGTTTGGAATAATTAGTGTTAAATTATTTAAATTAAGGAGTAGTTATGAAAAATTTATTATTGGTTTCGCAATTCGTCGCCGACGTTTTCCCTATCTTAAACATCGTTTTGGTTTCGATTATGGCGCTTTCTTGTATCGTTATTATAATCGCGATTTTGGCTTGCCCGCCGCAAAGCGGCATAGGTTCTAACGCGATAACAGGCGCGAACGAGAGTTATTATACGAAAAATAAAGGCTCGAATAACGAAGGCCGAATTAAGATTTTAATCGTTATTCTCGCGAGCATAATCGCCCTTTGCGCGCTTCTATATTTTATCTCGTATATAATTTATCCAAACAATGGCGGCGCAGTTTAAGAGAGTTTACGGTTCTGTTTATTTAAGTAATATTCAAGTATCATTTTCTCGCGCTCCATTTGCTGCCCACCGCGTTTGTCGGTGGGCTTTGCGTTTTTAACAAGCGAATAAATCTCTTCTTTGTTATGCCATTCCAGAACAAATCCCGAGTTAACTTCTTCCTCCGTTAATTCTTGTCCAATCTCAGATAACTTATCTGCGACAAAAATAAAAGACAACGAAATAAGGCTTAGGTCGCCAATGTATTCAACACACAATCCAATTTCATCAGTAATTCTAATTTCACACCCAACTTCCTCACGAATTTCACGCGCCAACGCGGTATGTAAATCCTCATTTTCATCAACACCCCCACCGGGCAAGCATTTATAAAAGTCATATTTAGTGGATTTTAATACTGCGATTTTATCACCGTCTCTAACCAATGCACGCACGGCACGGCGAACATTCCATTGGCGTTTTGTGATTTCGGAAGGCTCTATATCCCAAAACATTTCTTTAATAAGTTCCATGAATACAATATAAAACAATCTTTCTAACTTCGCAACAAAGTGTCGTTCTTAAATAGATAATCTTGTGCGTTTTTCTTTTCAATTTGTTGTAATAATTGCGAATAAGTAAATTTAATTACTTCTAAGTTTTTAGGTGATAACAACTCGTGTTGATATTTACCCTCTGGTAAATCATCAATTAGTAAGCCTTTAATACATTTCATTGTGCCTGCATGAGAAATAGCAATAACAAATTTTTCTTGCGCTTGTCGCCTATCTTTTACAAATGAAAACATCCTCTTCTGCACACTTGCGGGAGTTTCCATTGTTTCGTCAAATACATAATTAGGATATCGCAAATCTACAAGTCCATTTTCTTTTGCTCTCTCAAAAAGGTTTAATTCGGGGTGGTTTAAATCTTTCTCTTTAAACTTCGAAAAGTCTTGTTCATTTAGGCGCACGTCAACGGAAAGGGGCATATTTTCGCCAAACAAACCTTTTGCGGTCGCTTTTGCCCGTGTAGTATCACTACAATAAATTTTATTGCAAATTTCGCAAATGTGTTCGCAGTATGGCTTTAATTGTTCAATATCTGCCGCCCCCTTTAATGAAAGTGGAAAATCAAAAGCACTATCGGCATATTTTTGTTTTTCTTCGCGTGTTGTTTTCTCGTCATTGCCAACACTTTCTGCGTGTCGTATAAAGACGAAAAGAGTATCCTCGTTATCTATTGCAGGCAATATAAAACGGCTCTTTTTATCCATTTATACTTAATTTCCTTTTACAATTCCGCCACGATATTCATTATCTACAAAATTTGCTTCTTTATATGATAAACATAGTGGTGAAAACTCTTGTTCAGGCAACGTTTGTAAGACACAGCCTTTCTTTTTTATAGACGCAACGATTTCGGCTTCATTATTCTTTACTGGCGAAGAAATATGTTCGCTAGCAGCGTCGTAATGCCCAATGGTTCGGTTGGTGCAATGACTTAAAGGGCAGGCTCTTATATTCCCATCTACTTCAAGGCTCAAGCGTGAATGGTCTTTCGTAAAGCAGAAATCGCTTTGGCGTTCAGTAATATCGTCAGACAAAATCGCACGCTCGGACATTCTTAAAACTAAATTCGGGTCTTTGAAGTCCTTATAATGTTTAAAAATCGTATGCCATGTTGCAAGGTCAATGTCGGTATTCTCGTTCCATTTGTCTTGCTCAATTCCTTGTCTTAATAATGGGTGAAAATTCAATGCGTCTACGCCCATTTCGCGCGCCAATTTTATCATTCCGTCAATATGTTCTATATATTTTCCATCTTCAAGCTTCCCGACACAAGAAGTTATTTGCGTTGTCATACCTTCCTTCTTAGCACGTTCAAGATTCGCGATACTTTTGTTAAAAGAGCTGCCTAACCTAATCGCTTCACTTGTTTTTGCGTCAGGACCATCAATAGAGAATATAAGCTCATTGAGCAATTTAAATCTACTATCTGCGAATAATGCGTCCAAGTTTTGCCCATTCGTATCCATTTTCAACGCGTTAATGCCATGAGTTTTGGCATATTCGATAACTTCTAAAAGACCTTCACCGTTGTTTCTCTTGTCATAAAGGCTTGGCTCACCGCCCATGAGGGCCATGCGCGACGCGTCCAGCCCGGTAAACGCGTCTATAAGGTTCTTGATTTTTTGTGGCGACAATTCATGCCCTTGTCTTAACGCGGGTTTATAAAAACATTGTTTACATTTAAGTTGACAATTATCAGTAATGAAAATTGCGAACCTTTTTAATTCCCATTAAAGTGTTCATAAAATTTTTCATCCATTGTGACCATTTAATTTCACCCATCTTTTATTAAAATTTGATTATCATTATAATACAGTATAAATATTGAAAAGTCAATACTTCGCATTCAATTACGGCTTAAAATATGCCGTAAAAACGGCGAATATATAATATGACAGTCAGTCAAGCCGTTGCAAGCCGAATAAATGAACTGCTCGCGGAGAAGAAGATGACTTTGTATCAACTCGAAAAACGAAGTGGTGTTTTGCATGGTACAATGTCAAATATCATGTATGGTAGAAATAAAGGGGTTACGCTTTCGACAATAATTTTAATATCTCGTGGGTTTGGCATACCTTATCAAAAATTTTTTAAATCACCTCTCATGGCAGATAACTTTGACATTGAATAAATTGACAACAAAAACGAAAACGCGAAACCCGCGTTTTTTGTTTGACTTATAAAAAATTTATAGATAATATCAAATTACGATAAAGAGGCTTGGAGAATGGGCAGTAGAGTTTGCTATGTTGGGGGAACTCCTCGCTTATTCTTCAAGCGCTCGTTATCCTTTTTAAACATATATAAGGGGGCGAAATGAATTTTCTTCATATACCAGTTATGAAAAGCGAAGTTATTAACGCCCTCGCGCTTAAAAACGGCGCAACCATTGTCGACGCAACCGTTGGCGGTGCTGGGCATAGTAAAGAAATCGCAAAACATATAAAAAGCGGAACGCTTATTTGCATAGACCAAGATAACGATGCGCTTTGTGCGAGTTGGGAAGAGTTAAATAAAATAAACGACGTAAAAGTTTCGATGGTTCACGCGAACTTTGTTGATATCCGCGAAAAACTCGACGAACTCGGCATTTTAAAGGTTGACGGGATTATGGCGGATCTTGGCGTTTCGAGTTTTCAAATCGATGAAATCTCGCGCGGGTTTTCTTATACGAAAGACGCGCCGCTTGATATGCGCATGAACCGCGGCCAAAAACTCTCGGCAAGCGAGGTCGTTAACGAATGGCGAGAGGAAGAGTTAAAACGAATTATCGAGAATTTCGGCGAGGAGCGATATTCGGGGCGAATCGCGTCCGCAATCGTTAATGCCCGCCCAATCCAAACGACGGGGCAACTTTCCGAGATAATAAAGTCCGCCGTTCCGGAAGGCTACGGGAAAACGGGCGGACACCCCGCAAAACGAACTTTCCAAGCGATTAGGATTGCGGTTAATAACGAACTCGCCATTTTAGAGAAGTTTATAAACGATAGCGTTGAGGTTTTAAGCCCAAAAGGCAGGCTCGTCATGATAAGTTTCCATAGCCTAGAAGACCGAATTATTAAGCAAGCGTTTAAGCGACTAGCGACGGATTGCGTTTGCCCGCCGAAAACGCCGATTTGTATTTGCGGACATAAAGCAACCGTTAAAATTCTAACGAAAAAGCCAATCGAACCAACCGCGCACGAAATTAAAGAAAACCCGCGCGCCGCTAGCGCGAAAATCCGCGTTATCGAAAAACTTTAAATGAAAACTAAAAGGAGAAACCGAAAATGATACGACAAGACGACACCGAAGTCTTAACAAGCACCCCCGACAGGGCGCGCGCGAACCAAATGCTTTACGGCGATTTTGTTCGAACGCAGGAAGACGCGGTTATGGGCGGAATTATGAATAGGTTTTCCAACAATCACGACACGCGGGGTTTTGAGGAACTTACGAGCGTTAATTATTCGGGGCTAGATAGGGCGGAACCCGTCGCGGAAGCCGTTTACGAGAACTATGACGAGGATTTCGACGAAACTTACGACGAAGAGGACGACTTTATCGAAATGAACGCAACGCCACCCGCGCAACCCGAGTTTAGCTCGTTCCAAACCTCATTCGGGGAAACTAGGCAGCAAAGTTTCGAACAACCCCAAACCTTCTCGCAACCAAAACCGCACCGAACCTATCGCCCTGAGATGCTCGGCGACCTAAACCCCGCGCTTGATATGACGAAAGTCGTTAATCCCGCGCCTTTAACGCCGATCGGCGAGATTGAAATCAAAAACGAAACGCAAATCGCGGAAGAAACCGCCGAAAGACCAGTCGCGTTTAAGTTGACGAATAAGGGGATTGTCGCGGTTGCGAGTTTTTGCGCGATTGTTGCGATTTTAATCGCGCTTATAATAGTTAACGCGATAACGGCGGCGGGCTTATCAACCGAAATCGCGGTTTTAAACTCGCAAGTCGCAACAAGCGAGGGCGTTTTAAATAACGAGATTAGCAATAGTAAACTTGCCCATGATGAAGCAGTTTCGCAAGCCAACGGACTTAAAAACTCAGGCAATTACCAAGCCCTAGTTAAAAAAGCGCCGAGCGCGGTTTCTAAAATCGCTCGTCGCGAAAACCTTGATGAAGACAACTCGTTTTTTAACGTAATCTCGCGGTTTTTCAATAATCTTTTTAATTAGCGCATAAACATAGAAGATGTTGCTTTATACGCAAACAAACTTTAAAAAACGGTTGCGGCTTTTGTTCGTCGTTTTTTTGTGCGTTGTTAGCGCGTTAACGGCGCGGCTAGTTTGGGTTCAACTTATAAAAAGCCCGAGCCTTATAATTCGGGCGAGCGAACAATGGTATCGCGACTTACCGCTTTCCGCAAAACGCGGTGATATTCTCGACGCGGAGGGGCGCGTCCTCGCGACAAGCACGCTAACTTATAGCGTTTATTTGCGCCCCGTTGCCGTTAAAGACCCAGAGAACACCGCCAAAGTTTTGTCTGCGCTGCTTGGGCTAGACTATGAGAGCGTTTTAAATAAGGCCAAAAGCAAAACGGTTAGCGAATGGTTAATTAAGATGCAAGTTTCGAAAAATGTCGCGATGCAAGTTGTTGCCGCGAACCAGCCGGGCGTTTTCATAAGCCAAAGTTATCGCCGCGATTATCCTTATAGTTATCTCGCGAGCCAACTTTTAGGGCTCGTTTCCGTCGATAATATCGGGCAATCGGGGATTGAGGCGTTTTACGAGGACAGTTTGCATGGCGAGGACGGGCATATTTGCACGGAAAGCGACCTGCGCGGTATCCCAATCGAGGACGGCGCAACTTATTACGTTGAAAGTCAGGCGGGCGAGGATTTAAACCTAAATATCGATGCCGTTATCCAAAATATCCTTCAAACCCAAATAACGAAAGCTTTAACGGAGCAAAAAGCAAAGGCCGTTTCCGCGATTGTTATGGATATACAAACCGGCGGGATTGTCGCGTCCGCCTCCGCGCCGTTTTACGACATGAACGATGCGCCGCGTGAGGACGTTTCCGCGCTTCTCGACGGGATAAAGAACGGCGCGCTGGTTGACGTTTTAGAGCCGGGCTCGACTTTTAAGATTTTAACGCTTGCGGCGGCGATTGAAGAGGGGGTTGTCAGCGATAACGACAGATTCTTTTGCGCGGGTTCGCGAACGATAGCCGGCGAGCGGATAAAATGTTGGCGCAGTAAGGGGCACGGCTCACAAACGCTAGCCGAGGGCGTTAATAATAGTTGCAACTGCGTTTTTATGGATTTGGCGCTCCGCCTCGGCGTCGATAAATATTACGAATACCTCGAAAAATTCGGTATCGGGCAAAAAAGCGGCGTGGACTCCTTCGCCGAACCGAGCGGGCTTATTTTAAATAAAAAATACGTTCGCGACGTCGATTTAGCGCGTATCGGTTTCGGGCAAGCGATTGCCGTTTCGCCTGTCCAATTTATCTCAACCGTTTCCGCGATTGTCGGCGACGGAAATTTAAAAACGCCGTCGATAAAAAAGGGCGAACCAGAAGTTAAGCGAAAAATTTTGAGTTCGGCAACTTGCGATAAGGTTCGGGAACTTTTATATGGCGTTGTTTCGGTTGGGAGCGGAAAAAAAGCGGGGCTTGCGGGCTATCAAATCGGCGGAAAAACGGGGACTGCGCAAAAATATAAGGACGGCGTTATCGACCGCGGAAAGTATATTTCAAGTTTCCTAGGTTTTATCGCGGTGGGCTCGTCGCCGAAGTATGCTTGTTATCTTTACGTTGACGAACCAAGCGCAGGACCTTATTATGGGAGCATTGTCGCCGCGCCGTATGTTGGCGAAATCTTTAAGGGCATTGCGGAATATAAGAACCTAACGAAAGACGAGAATATTAAAAAGCCTGTCGACCCGTTTAACCCATACCCAGCGCCCGAACCGCAACCCTTTGAAATCCCGAGCCTTGTTGGAAAAAATCTTATCGACGCAACCGCGATTTTAAAGACACTCGGCGCGTTCGTCGAGGTTCAAGGCGAGGGGCTAGCGGTTTTGGGTTCGTTCCCGTCGGCAGGCATAACGATAAACTACGGCGAGCCAGTAATCTTAATGACGTAAACTATATTAAAGGAAAAAACATGGAAACTAAAAAATCTATTTTTATTAGCGGGATAAGCGGGCTCGGTAAATCGCATTTCGCCAGAGAAAACCCAAGTCTTGCGGTTGACTGTGAACATCTTCCTTTTAAATATAAACTCGGCGGCGACGAAACCGAACTCGAAAACATAAAAGGGCTGCGCCAACGCGACATAAACCCGAATTACCCAAAAAACTATTTTGATTTTATAGATAGCGTTGACGGGAAGTTCCCGATTTTACTTACGACCGGCGACGAAATTATCGAATATCTCCGCGCTAAAAACGAAAAGTTGCATTATTTTGTCCCTTGCGCCGACGACCTCGAAGCGATAATCGCGCGCCTTAAATCCCGCGGGAACAGCGAGGATTTTATCCGCGATTTTCGCGCAAATTATTTGGATTGGCTTAAAATAGATTACTCGGGAAACGTCATTAAACATGAACTTAAAAAAGGCGAGTTTATCGGCGACGCAATTTTGCGCGAAAATTTATTAAATTCTTTTAAAAATCATTTGACATAGAGGTTTTAATATTATTAAATAAGATTATAATTTAACATAAGGAGAAAAAATGAATATACTGAATGCATTAAATGTAGCTGTCCCAGTTTTGAATTTCGCCCCAATGGAACAAGCCCTTGGGCTTGTTAAAGTCTTTGTTTTCGTTATTTTAGGCGTAATCGCTGCAGCGCTTGTCTTCCTCGCAATCTACTTGGCTTATAAATTCTTTACGGCGGACGATGAAGAAAAACGCAAGAACGCAAAGGGGCAGTTAATATATGCCTTAGTGGGAGTTGTTTCTATGGTTGTTTTGATTGTCGCGTGGACGCCAATAAGCAATGTCCTACTCGGCGGCACTGGCGCAGGTGGTCTCCGCATCGAACAAGCTATTAGAAACGCGGCTTCGCAAGCAGGGCTTACTGGAACTCAACCAGACACACTTATAAGCATCGTTACGGGCATCACTGCTACGGTCAATACCATTGTTGGTGTGCTTGGAATCTTGGTTGTGTTGCTTGCTTGCTGGATTGGGTTCAAATTCTTTACCGCCGAGGACGAGGAAAAACGCAAGAACGCAAAAGGTCAACTTATCTACTGCGCAATTGGTATCGTTGTGATCTTCGTTGTTATGGCTTTGTTCAATACAGTTATAATAGATGCAATGCTTAACGGAATCGCGAGCGGAATCCCAGCCTAAACCAAAACGATTTAAGAAAACGCCCTTCGGGGCGTTTTTTGTTTGATTGACTTTATGCGCGGATTGGTATATAAAGTTTTTATGGAAATTAATTACAAAAAGAAAGGCAACGAACTTTCAATAAACTTCGAATTTAATAAAGAGGAATTCGCGAGCGCGACCGAAGACGCGTATAATAAAAACGCGCATAAATATAAAGTTCAAGGATTTAGGCAAGGCAAAGCCCCACGCAAAATGATTGAGGCGGCTTACGGCTCGGTTTTTGTCCAAACCGCAATCGAGGCGTTATTTCAAAACGCGTATCAAAAATTTTTAGCGGAACACGGCGAATTTCATCCGGTCGATTACGCGAATATTGACGCGGACTTTACGCCGGACGGAGGAATTAAAATAACCGCGACGACAACCGTTGCGCCAGAGGCGACGCTCGGAGAATATAAGGGCTTAACCGTTAATTACGACGCGGTTAAGATTGGCGATAAAGAAATCGGCGAGTATTTAACGCGTATGAGGGAAACGCGCGCGAAACGCAGCGCCGCGGACAAGGATTATAAGGCGAAAAACGGCGATACCGTTAATATCGACTTCGCGGGTTCGGTCGATGGCGTGCTTTTCGACGGCGGGACAGCGACGAACTACGAACTCGAACTCGGCAGCCATTCCTTTATCGACGGCTTCGAGGAGCAACTCGTCGGGCTTAAAATTGGCGATAAGAAAGACATAAACGTTAACTTCCCGAAAGAATATCACGCGGAAAACTTAAAAGGCAAGCCTGCGGTTTTCGCGATAACGGTTAACAACATATTAAAGAAAGAGTTACCAGAGCTTAACGACGTGTTCGCGAAGGAAATTAGCGAGTTTGAAACGCTCGCCGAACTTAAAGAAGACGTTAAAAAGCGCATGAGCGCGCAAGCCGACGGCGAGAATAAAGCCCGCGCCGAACAAGCGCTCCTCGACGCTGTTTCGAAAGGAACAAAAGTTGATATCCCCGAAGTTCTTATCCAAAATGAAACGCAAAGTCGGCTCGGCGATTTCGAACATAGGCTCGGGCACGACGGACTAACGCTCGACGCGTATTTAGGTTATGTTGGGCTTACGAAAGAAGGCTTAATGGAGCAATTCGAAAAACAAGCGCGCCAAACCTTGCGCGTGCGTTATACCGCTGAGGAAATTATTAAAAAAGAGGGCATAAAAGTTAGCGACGCGGAAATCGACGCCCATATCGAGGAACTTTGCGCGAAAAACGGCAAGGACGCCGCCGTTTATAAGAAAGACCGTTCGCAACTTGGGTTTATCGAGCGCGAGATGATTTGGGATAAACTCTTCGAGTTCTTAACAAAGAACAACAAAATCGTTGCGAAGTAGTTTTCGGCGCATTTACGAATAAATAACGCGCTTTGTGCCGTTTCGGTGCTGGGCGCGTTTTTTGTTTTTACAAATAAATATCTGCGCCGAGTTTTTTTAGGTCGGCGACAATATCTTCATAACCGCGCGCGACGAGTTCGTAGTTTTTAACCGTTGTTTTTTGCGGGAGCGCAAGAGCGGCGATGATAAGCGCCGCGCCGCCGCGCAAATCTTCGGCAGTAAGCGCCAGTTGCGTGTTCGTTAAATTTTCTCGCGGGGTTGGCTCGAACTTCGCGGTTTTTCCGTTGATTTCTATATTAAAACCGAGTTTTTTAAGTTCACTCGCATAAGAAAACCGATTTTCAAATAAGTTTTCCGTTATAGTTAGCGGAATCCCGCGAACCGCGCACATCGCGCCGAGTTGGCTTTGGATATCCGTCGGGAACCCGACCCAAGGGGCGGTATGAACGGATAGCGGAGTTTTTTTGAGTTCGGCTACATTGATTTTTATAGAGTTTCCCCGAGTTTGTATTTTTGCGCCGACGCTCCTAAGTTTCGCGATTAGATTTTCGTTATGCTCATAAAGCGTGTTTTTTATGGTTATGCTTCCGCCCGTCGCGCAAACCGCTAAAAGATAGGTTGCGCAAACGATGCGGTCTGGGATTGGCTCGAAAACAACTGGCGAGAGTTCGCGGACGCCATCGATTATTATTTCGTCCGTTCCCGCGCCAGCGATTTTTGCGCCCGCCGCGTTTAAAAAACCCGAAAGACAAACGATCTCGGGCTCTCTGGCCGCGCCAACTATCCGCGTCGTTTCTTCGCCTAAAACGCTCGCGAGGATTAGGTTTTCGGTAGCGCCTACCGAGGCAAAATCGAGAAAAACTTCGCGGGTTTTAATTTCGCGCATCGCGTTTAAAGCCTTTTTCTGCGCTGTAGCCGCGTTTCGGGTATTTTTCGGGTCGAAACCCGTTGCTGGTTCAAGGCTGTTTTGCGCTATTGCTTCATCTCTATATATGTAGGTTGCGCCGTTAATATCTTCGCTTTTAAACCCGAGCGCTTCGAGCCCGCGGAGATGAAGGTCGATGGGCCGCGCGCCGATTGCGCAACCGCCGGAGGCGAACGTCGTTGCCTTTCCAAAACGCCCGAGCAACGCGCCCAAAAGAAAGATACTTCCACGGATTTTTTTCGCGTTTTCGCCCTTAATTTCATATTTCGAGATTTTGCTCGCGTTTATTTTTATAGTATTGCCCCGAAAACTCGCCTTCGCGCCTAAGTCGCGCAAAACGCCTAGCATATTTTTTATATCGCTGATTCGCGGGCAATTTTTTAACTTAACCTCACCGCGTATAAGAACGCTCGCCGCTAAAATCGGCAAAATCGCATTCTTCGCGCCCTTAATTTTAACCCCGCCGAAAAGTTTTCGTCCGCCGTTTACCGTTATTTCGCTCATAAAAGTATTTATGCCGTCGAGTTTTCGCAAGTTCCAAAATTCGTTTTGACATTAAAAATAAGTTTGCGCTAAAATAGGGCATGACCAAAATTAAAATTACGACGGATAGCGTCGCCGACCTTCCAAAAGATATGCAAACCGACCTCGATATCGCGGTTTTTCCGCTTGTTATAAACCTTGACGAGCCGAAAGAGGATTATGACGGAATGCCGAACGAGATTTACGAGTTCGTTGCGAAAACGGGAAAGACCCCGAAAACCGCCGCGCGCAGCCCAGAAGAATACCTCGAATTTTTCAATAAACATAAGCCCGAGGGCGGTTCGCTCATTCATTTTACGATTTCGAGCCAGCTCTCAGCCTCTTATAATAACGCGCTCGAAGCCTCGAAAATGACGGAAAACGTTTTTGTTGTCGATTCGCTTTCGCTCTCGACGGGCGTTTCGCTCCAAATTCTTTACGCGCATGACCTTATTAAAGAGGGGAAACCCGCTAAGGAGGTTTTCGACGCCGTTACCAGCCGCCGCGGACAAGTTCAAGCGAGTTTTGTCGTTAAAAGCCTAGAATTCCTTTATAAGGGCGGGCGTTGTTCGGGAATTAGCCGTTTCATGTCGATTATGCTCGGGATTAAGCCGGAACTTGTTTTGAGTGAGGACGGGCTTATAACGCCCGGCAGGAAATATATGGGAATGTTCGAGGCCGTTGTTCCGCAATACGTTTCGAATATGTTGAAAAATAAAAAGCCGGATACAAGCCATATTTTCATAACGCACACTGAAATTGACGAAAAAATCGTTGATAATATCGAAAAACAAATCCTCGCAGCCTATCCAAAAGCCGTTATCCATAAGTCCGTTGCTGGCGGAACGATAACAAGCCATTGCGGCAAGGGAACAATCGGGATTTTATATTATACGGAGTAAATTCTATAAACTATATTGGGCATAATAAAGTTGCACAACAAAATAAGGAGGAAACAAAATGAACAAAATTTTAAATTTTTTTAAAAACACTTGGAAGTATTGGGTGGTTGGTGCGGCTGTAGCCGTGGTTTCAATAGGCATTTGTTTAGGCATTACTTTGCCGCAAATTGACAAAGATAACGGCGCGGATATGATTTACGCAAGCGATTATAGCGCGGTTGCTCTGCGATATATGCCAAATAGTGAGGTTTTAACGAATAACGCATATCTTGACGCGTTTTGGGCAAGAACCGACGCCGAAAAAACAAACGGTAAATTAGAATTGTCAACGAATGGAATCGTTGCAACAAGCATTTGGGGCAAAAAAGAGCCTGTCGAAGCAAAAACGGATGATTTTGAAACATTATATACAGTAAAATTTGTTTCTTATAATAAGAGCACAAAAGAATTAAAATTTAACTTGATGTGGCTCTATGAAGGCGACACGAACGACGAGGACGAACATTATGTTGAGCCTGAGATTTACAGCATAATATGTGAGGATGCAGAGAATTTGCAACTTGTGGAAGTGTTTGTTGGCGACCCAGTTGGAATATAGGATGCCCGTTTAAATTATTTTAATTTTTTGACCGCGTTAACTTCGTTGTTAGCGCGGTTTTGCTTGTGGACGTTTAGGACGACGCCGATTGCGCCCATGAAAACCATTAAACTTGTTCCGCCGAAAGAGATAAACGGCAAGGGCAGGCCAGTCGGCGGAATTGAACCCGAAACTACGGCGATGTTTAGAAGGCTTTGGACGGCAATAACGCTTCCGATACCAAAACAAAGATACTTCCCGAAGCGGTCCGGGCAATCAATACCTACTCTAAAAATCGAAATAACGATATAAGATAAAACCGCGAGGAACAAAACGCACCCAACGAGCCCGAACTCCTCGCCGATTATCGAAAAAATAAAATCACTCTCGCTAAACGGCAGGAACATATATTTTTGCGTGCTCTCGCCGAAGCCGACGCCGAAAAGTCCGCCGTTTCCGAGTCCGTAGAGCGATTGGATGAGTTGGAAACCCTCGTCTTTCGGGTTCGCCCAAGGGTCGACGAACGCGAGCAGCCGCCGAATTCGGTAAGGCTCGGCTATTATCAGCGCGGGCAGCGCCAAAACCGCGGGGATTATAAACCATTTAAGGACTTTAAACCGAACGCCGCAAAAAACCAGCATCAAAAACACGGTTATGGCGAGGCACATCGTTATCGAAAGGTTTGGCTCGGCGAGGACAAGCGCGCAAAGTATTCCGCCGGCGGCGAGAACGAGGAAAGTTTGGCGCAGGGTTGGGATAGGTTGCGCATTTTCGTTCGCGAACGGGTTTTTGGCGCGCGCGCGGTAGGGGGATTTATTAGGGGAGGTCAGGGCTTTCGAGTTTTGCGCGCGATATAGCGGTTTTTCGGGGTTTTGGGTTTGCGCGCGCGAGAGGTTATCGTATATAAATTGGTTTTGGGCGATTTCTTTTTCGGAAAACCCGCGTTTTTTTAGTTTTATCTTTGCGCCCGAGAAAATTGCCGCCGCGAAAACGACGAATGCGAACTTCGCGATTTCGCTGGGTTGGAGCGAAAAACTCCCGAACCCAATCCAACGAGAAGCTCCTAGTTTCGAAATCCCGAGCGGGGTAAAAACCAAGAGCAACAAGACCACCGCGAAAACGAAAATCGCGAAAAAATGTTTTTCGTAGTGCCGATAATCGAGGAAATATAAAACCGTCATCGCAATCAGCCCGAGCGCGAACCCGAGCGCTTGCTTCGAAACGAAATAAAAGGGTTTTCCGTAATAATAATTCGCGTTGTAGTGCGAGGCGGAATAAATCATAAAAAGTCCGAAAATCGCGAGCCCCACGACCGCCAAAAATAACCCAAGACGAAACGTTTTTGGTTGGCGCGCCTCGAAAAACGCGATTATTTTATTATAATCGAATTCGCGTTTTTGTTTTTTGCGCTTTTTTAAGGGCTTTTTAGTTCCGTTAACGGGCTTTTTCGCCCTAACATCTTTCGAGACTTCTAGCATTTCAATTTATATGTTAAGTTTCGGGTTTTAAACGCGCTTTATTGAAAAGAACTTGCGCGAGTTCGTCGTTATTCGCGCCGATATGTGCGCCAGAGACGTCAATGATAATGCCGCCGGCTTGTTTAACGAGATATAGCCCCGGTAAATAGTCCCAAATTGTGTCCTTTCGTAAAATTGTTCCGCCGAAATGCCCGTCCGCCGTCCAAGCGAAATTTAGGCTCGCGCAACAAATATAACGGAAATGGCGTGAAACGGTTTTCGTCATGGTTTTAAGCGCGGGGAACTTATCGCCTCCCTCGACGACATAAATAGACTTATTAAACGGCTTGTCGCTGACGCGTATTGCTTGCTTATTTGAGAGTGCGCTTGCCGAAAACAAGCCGCCCGAACACACGTCCGCAGAAAACGCGCCTGTTCCGTCGGCGTAGTAAATTTTTTTAAGGCGCGGGAAATAAAGGACTGCGCTGACGGGTTCGCCGCCCCGAACCGCGCAAACTTGGATGCCCCAAAGCGGCAGACCGCTCGCGAAATTTATCGTTCCGTCAATCGGGTCGATGACGAAACAATTCGGCGTTAAATCTTTTTGCGCGTTTAGCTCCTCGCTAACGATGTCGACGTCGCCGAAGCGCGCCTTTATTTTTTTTATAAGGAACTTTTCGATTTTGATGTCTGCGTCGGTTATTAAATCGTCGCCGTCGCCCTTTTTCGAGACGATAAACGCCTCGTTTGCGAATTTTGCGGATTTTTTAACGATTTTTATAAGGAACTGCGTTAATTTTGTCATAAAAGTCTTTATGACGGCGGACTTTGTTTTGTTTTTATTTAATAGGTTTGCATTCCGCTTATTGCCTCGGCGATTAGGGCATCGAAATCGAGTTTCGCTTCTTCGGCGATGACTTTATTAAGTTTCGGTTTGATTGCGGGGTGGGTTGGGACGAAAACGGTACAACAATCGATAAAGGGTTTTATGCTTTCCTCGAACGAGCCGATGCGTTTAGCGATCGCGATAATTTCCTGCTTATCGAAAGTTATAAGCGGGCGCAAAATCGGCAATTTTTCGGCGCAAAAATTATTCGACGCGATGCCTTGAATCGTTTGGCTCGCAACTTGCGCGAGGTTTTCGCCGGTTATGATACAATCCGCTTTAATTTCGAGCCCAACTTTTTCCGCGATTTTAATCATGAAGCGGCGCATGAGTGTTATCATAAACTCGTCGGCGCATTTCGAGTGGATTTCTTGTTGGATTTTCGTAAAGGGAACGACGAAAAGGCGCGCTCTGCCGCAATAACGCGAAACTATATCGCGCAAGTTCTTAACTTTTTCGAGCGCCTCGGGGCTCGTATAGGGCGGGGAGGCGAAATGGATGAAGTCGACGGAAAGCCCGCGTTTTGCCGCGAGATAGCCGGCGACAGGGCTGTCGATTCCGCCCGAAAGCAGGCAAATCGCGCGCCCAGCCGTTCCAACAGGCAAGCCGCCGACCGCGCGCTCCTCCTCGAAATAAACGAACGCACTCTCGGCGCGGATTTCGACGAAAAGCGTTGTTTCGGGCGCGGTTAGGTTGACTGTCGCGCCCTTGTTATTATCGAGAACGATTCCGCCGAGTATTTTCGCGAACTCGTTGCTGTTCGGGGAAAAATTTTTGTCCGCGCGGTTGACGGTTGCGCGGAACGAACCCGAGATTTTTAAGGCGGCGACATATTTTTCGATATTTTCTCGGGTGGCTGGTTTAATCTCGGTCGCAACGGATAACGAAACTATCCCGAAAGTCGATTTAACCGCATCTTTAACCGCGTTCTCGGCGGCGGCGGGATAATCCCGAACTAAAATCCGCGCGTCTTCGAGTAAAACTTTCGCTTCGGCGGTTTTCGGGTCGGCTTTTAGTTTATTTCTTAAATTCTCTCGGAGCGCACGCAAAAATAATCCCCGATTAGAGCCCTTAAGATGAATTTCGCCAAACCTTCCAATAATCATACGGAAAGGATAACTCGCTCGGCGGCGGTTTGTCAAGGCGGGGGTGGCGTTAAGAAATTTTAAAAAAACACTTGACAAATTCGTGGGGGGGGGGCTATACTTAATTTCAATAAGTATTATTTTAATAAAAGGAGAGAAAAATGAAACTTACAAAAATGACAGAGGATCTTAACAAGGAGCAAATACCGGACTTTATTCAAGAATATATCGATAAAAATCCAGGCGCGATTGGTCCGGAACTTCTTAAAATTATGGTGGATTTCAATAAAATTACGGAAGCACTTAAATGTGGCGATTTGTCCTTTTACGAGGAATACAATGGTAACTTTAGAAGAGAAAATCTAATAATGGACGGCGTAAACGAGTCCGAGGCAGAAGCCGGTTATTGCATTAGAGAGTTCGCCGCTTCTACATATAAAGGTCTTAATGAATTCCATGTATGTTATTCACTTCATAGGAAAAGGTCTTCCGCGGAACAAGGAGCCCGGGAAGATGACGATAGTATGTTCTGGTTTTCTGAATGCACAATTCTCAATGAAAAAAGGGGCGGTCCATTCCAGCGTTTTAGTATAATGTATTCACCGAGGAAGTCTGATCCGAGTAAGCCTAGGCGGTGCTATGAATTTAATTGCCCTATTATCGCTAGCGCGCCATATTATTATCCTGATACCCGACCATATAATTTTTCTGATGCTCAGCATAATAATGAAATTATGGCGCGTTTGCGAATAATGAGTGAGGACTTATCAAATATTTATAACGAGAAACAGCGACAAGACCGAGAAAGGTCTAACGCTCGCATGCAAGAAGCCGTAAACTCGCAGGATAAATAACGTCAAAATAATAGGCTAGACGCCCGATTGGCGGGCGGTTTGTCAAGGCGGGGGCGCGCGGCATATAGTGAACTATGAGGATTGCGGTTGTTGGCGCAACGGGGCTTGTTGGGCGGAAGATTTTAGAGGTTTTGGGCAGGCGCGCGGGGCAGAAATTAAAACTCTTCTTGTTCGCTAGCCCGGAAGAGAAAGGAACGCCTATCGAATTTCGCGGACATACATATAAAACCGAAGTTTTAAGCGTGGCGCGGATAAAGAAAATTCGCGTTGATTTCGCGCTTTTTTCCGCTGGGGCAGAGGTTTCGCGCGTTTGGGCGCCGATATTCGCTGAGAGCGGCGCAACCGTTATCGATAACAGCACCGCGTTTCGAAACGACCCCGAAATTCCGCTCGTTGTTCCCGAGATTAACTTCGACGCGATAAAGCCGACGGATAAAATCATCGCGAACCCGAATTGCTCGACGATTATCGCCGTTTTGGCGCTTAGCGAAGTTCGGCGGTTATTTGGTTTAAAGCGTGTCCTTTATTCGAGTTATCAAGCAGTTTCGGGCATGGGAACGGCGGCCCTCGATGACTTTTGGAACGGCGTAAACCGCGCGGTTAAGTTTCGCGCTAACGGAATTAAAGAACGGGGCGCGCCGAAAGTTTTTAAATACGAAATTTTTAATAATTTAATTCCGCAAATAGATAGTTTCACGGCGAACGGCAATACAAAAGAAGAGGAGAAGATGATTAACGAAACGAGAAAGATTTTAAACGACGCGAACCTCAAAGTTACGGCGACTTGCGTTAGGGTTCCGATTGAGAACGGGCATAGCGTTTCGATAAACGCGGAATGCGAGCGCGAAATTGATATCGGTAGACTTCGCGAGGCTCTCGCAAAAACGAAAGGCGTAGTTTTATTAGATAGCCCTGAGGATTTTCTTTTCCCGATGCCGATTTTCGCGAACGGGCGCGACGAGGTTTTTGTCGGGCGGTTGCGGTTAGATAACTCCGCACCTAACGCGCTTAATTTCTTCGTTTGCGGCGACAATATCTTAAAAGGCGCCGCGCTAAATGCCGTTCAAATTATGGAGAGGCTCGCGACATATAAATAGAAATGGCAAATGCGGCGCTTCTTCAAATTATCTTAGCGTATTGTTATGCGCTCGTTATTTTTGCGGTTTTTAAAAAGCCTTCTTATATAAAGGCGTTTTTTGCGATTTTTATGACGATTTTGTTTTTAGCGGTTTTTATAACTTTTCTTGCGAAACTTTGATTATCTTTCTGTTCGCGATTTCGATTTTAACGAACTCGGGTTTTTTGTTGCAGACCGCGCCGACATTTATAAGCCGAACTCCGTCAACTTCACCGTCGAAAAAGGTATGAGTATGCCCGAAAAGGCAGGCATCGCAGCCGCGCTCCTTTGTTTCCGCGAGAATTGTATCCAGTTCGCTTTTAACGCCGTATTTGTTGCCGTGGGTTAGGAAGAACTTAACTCCGCCAAGTTCTATGGTTAGTTCGAGGGGCAACGGCGCGAAAAAATCGTTGTTTCCGCGAACGGCGATAATTTTCTTGACGCAAGACGGCGGCAACATTTCGAGGCTTTGGATTCCGTCGCCGAGGAAAATCGCTTTGTCGGCGCGTTCGATATAAGGGATGAGGTCGATGAGTGCGCTGGCGTTGCCGTGTATGTCGCTAAATGCTATTATTTTCATAATTTAAGTCCTTTAAGCGTTGCGCAACTCGAAAACCGTCGCGGTACTGACTTGTATTATATTAAACGTTGATGCTGTTGCGCCGCCGATGGAGTGTCTGCCTGTATTTTTGTCGCCATAATAGTTTTCAAGATATTGCGCGGGGTTTGTTCGATAATCGAACGCGCTGCTGCTGCGGCTAACTTGCAACCAAAATGGATTAACGCCGTTCATAAGATAGAGTTTAACGGTATGGTATGTGTTTGTCGGTTCGTATGCGCCGAGTAAGGTTATTCGTATGCTTGGCTCATCGGAGTTTTCGGCGACTTCTTTTATATAAGCCGAAACGCTGCCTTTCGTTCCCGCCGGCATATTAACTTCCGTATCACCACAAACGCCGACGAGTTTAACGTTTCCGTCGCCCGCGTTAACAACCGTCGTTGGGCGGGGGTCCGCTTCCGCAAATTCGCCGAAAGTTATGTCGACCGCGCCCGAAACTGTATTAACCGTAGTATTGCCGAAAACGCCTTTGAGCGCGCCCGAGCCGCCGCCGAGGGTTATATATCCTTTATTTGTCGTTATATCGGTCGTTCCCGCAATATGGCGCGCGGTTAGCGAACCGTTTCCGCTCGCGTTAAAGGTTAGACTGCCACGTGCGGAGGTTATATCCGCTCTGCCGTTTTGGGTCGTCATGTCAAAGTCCGTTTGAACCGTTTCGATTGTCGCGCTGCCGCTCGTCGATGTCATATCGAAAAAGCCGTTAACCGTCGTTATCGTTATGTTTGCATCCCTAGTTTTAACGGTTGTATTAAGCGCGGATCGCCCCTTTATCGTTCCCGAAGTCGAGTCGATATTAACATGACCGAAGCAATCATCAAACGAAAGCGAGTTATTTCCACCCGCAAGGTCAATCGCGATATGGCGCTCGCTTTGGGTTGGGCTACCGATATTCGCCGCATCGATTTTGTTGTCGCTACCTACGACTTTAACGCGTTTTTGAACGTCTAACCTAGCGTCGATGCTGTTGCCGCTGCCGTTAACTAATAACTCGTCAACTTCCATTTGAAACGCCATGCCGGTTGTTGTTTTTGTTGGGAGCGAAATCTTTCCGCCGCCGTTAACTTCGAGCGTATCGACATAAATCGTCTTATCAAGTTCGCTGGCGGCAGGATCAACAGGGTCGGAGAAAAAGGAAACAGAACTCGCGCCCGTATTTAGAATGAAATTGTATTTATTAAATGAATGTATTTCGCCCTCGTCCTCTTCGACGCTGGCTTTTATCATATTAAGGTAAACTTTTGCGTTGCGCCTAACCGCGCCTGTTGGTTCGTTTATTTTTATCTTATAAAAAACCGCGCCGCGAATGCCCTCGCTAGGGTCGAAGATGTTATTTTGTTTATCAACAATAACTTGGCGAACTTCGATAAGCGTTCGGTCGGGGCTGTTTATCGCAAGCCCGCTTGCGTCTTCAAAAACCGTTATCGTTGGTTGAACGATATCTTCCTCGGGGTTTGTCGATTCTTGGTATTCCTTGCGTAACCAAACTTCGATTGGGGTGTTCTTACTTTCTATTATAATGTTGCGGCTACTCATCGCGTCCTCGAACGCGCTACCGTAATAAGTCGTATAGGCTTGTTTTTCCGAAACCGCAGAAACGCCGAAGATCGTTGCGCTCGGGAAGATATAAAGTATCGCGATTAAGATACCTATTATAAGAACGCCGCCAAACAAGACGAATCCAATACTCGCTAAAAAATTCTTTTCGCCGTCCCTACTCATTATATAGGAAGAGTATCGAACAATTGCGCAAAAAGCAAACAAAAACTCCGCGTTTTACGGAGTTTCGTTCGACTTTAATTTATTTCATTGGGGAAAGGTCTTTATGGCCGTCCATATATATAACCATTGCGGTGTCGTCCTCTAATTCAAAGAACCCGACAACCATTTTTGCTTTCTTACCTTCTTTGGTAATATTTAAGCGAACGGTATCGTCGTTAACTTTACTCCATTTCACGGAAGCATCCTCGCCGCTAAGAACTTCTTCGATAGCTTTTTTATTCATATAGGTCGAATCAAAGGTTTCACGTTCTACCCCATATCTTACCATCAATATAGACAGGTTGTCTGGATATTCGAAGTCGTCTTCTGCCATTGCTTCCTCAGTTAACCCGTCGGCTTTATAGCCAAAAACTCCGCTCGTTGAGTCTCTCGCAACCCAGCCGTTATCTTCTAACGCGCTAACGAGTTTTTCCCTATCATTAAGGTTGTTCTTAACATATTTAGGTATGCTAAGCGGTGCCGTTAAAATGAAAACGGCTACGATTGCTCCGATGAGCAGGGCGGCGCCTATCCCGCTAATTAAGGCAATTTTTGCTTTCTTTTTCATGATTGGTATATAGCATATGCAAAATTAAAAACCAAACGATTTTCTACAAATTTTTTGTGCATAATGACGAAACATTTTAATTTTTCGTATTGACAGCATTTTTCGCATATGATAATATTGCAACACTTGCGCGCGAGAAATCGCGTTGTCGAGTATGAACTCAAGAAACTTAATATCACACAAACAAAGACATAAAAACTAAGGTTTTAATGTTCTTGTCAATT
>JAISHI010000004.1 GCA_031262595.1 Christensenellaceae bacterium
TGACTGATGTCAACGCATTGCTACTTCGCGCAATTACTGCAAGCTGAACAGGCTTTCGCCCCGCAAGCTTTAACTGATGCGCGGCTTCCGCACGCTTTTGCCATAAGTCCACCTCCTTGCCCGCGTTTCATAACTCCATAAAAGTTGATTTGCGTTATGAAACGCTCGTCAAGGTTTAACGGACTTAATCTCGCTGACAATATTATCTTGCGCAAGTCCGCGAGAATTATTCAAGAAAATAAGTTATTTGTCAAAGCCCAAGCATTCTTATATAATATGGAGATGGGATTATTTCAAAATAAGAAAAAAGTCGGGATAGTTTTCGGCGGCGGCGGGGCGCGCGGGTTTGCGCACCTCGGCGCGATAAAAGCGTTTTACGATAACGGCATAAAATTCGACGCGGTCGCGGGCACTTCGGTAGGTTCTATTGCGGCGATGTATTATTCGCTCCAAATGCCATACGCCGAACTTTATAATACCGTTAAAAAATGGGGCGCCCGCGATTTATTTTCGAGTAAGGTTTTTTTCGTTCCGAGCGACCCGAAAGTTTTGGAGGGAACTTTACATGAGGCGCTCGGCGAGCGCGATACGTTCGCGGCTTGTAAGATGCCGACCGCGTTTTTGTCCGTCGATATAACGACTGGGCACGACGAAGTCTTTAAAACCACCGACGGGCAGTTCGATAAAAAGCCCGCGATAAAAACCGCGAATAAGGAAGGGGCGGCGGCTAACGGGGAAGAGGTTTTGCCGTCGTTTGCGATGAGCGCGAGTTGCGCGGTTCCAATCGTTTTTTCGCCGGTTCAACTCGGGCATAAGAAACTCATGGACGGTGGACTTTCCAGCACGATTCCCGCGTATCTTTTAAAGGAGATGGGTTGCGACGAGATTGTTTGCGTTGATGTTTCGGGCGCGGACGATATTAAAACGAAGGGCAACGGCGTTTTCGAGGTTCTTTCCGCGAGTATTCAAATCCTCATAAAATCAACGGCGAAAAGCGGAAAATACGAAAGCGACGTCATTATAAGGCCGGATGTTCAAGGGCATGGTTTAACCCAAGTTTCGAACATGGACGAACTTATCGAGGCGGGTTATAAGGCGACAATGGAAAAAATCGCCGAAATTCGTAAGTTGTTTTAGGGAGAGAAAATGAAAAAACAAACGACGAAAACTAAGATTTGGCTGACCGTTTTTTGCGTTTTCGCGATGGTTATCGTCGGGGTTTGTTGGCATTTTAAAGTCGCGGAGAAAATTGTTTCTAGCGCGGAGGCTTGGAAACTTGATAGCGGCGAACTTTCGCTCCATGCGATAAATGTCGGCTCAGGCGATGCGCTTGTTGTTATTTTACCGGACAGAAAAACTATGCTCATCGATACGGGCGATAACGGCGAATATAAAACGACGAAAAAATATTACAGTGAGGTTTTAAAGCTAGGAAAAACCCTAGACTATCTCGTTATAACTCACCCGCACTCCGACCATTTCGGGGAAGGCACGGAACTTTTAGCGGATTATGACTTCGGCGAGATATTTTTGCCGTTTGTTGATAGTATTAACTCAGCCGACGACGAGGCAAATAACGGCGGAAAGTTGCCAGTCGCGGGCGGAACGGCGGGCGCGAACAGCAAGAGTTACGGCGCGTTTATCGGCGCGGTTTATGCCGAGCAAACTAAAATAACCTATCTCGATGACGCCGCGCCAATTCTCGGCGACGGCTATACAATAACTTTTTGGACGCCGAACGTAGAGTATGTTCGCGACCATATCGACGGCTCAAATCCGAACCCAAACGATATTTCCGCGATGATGACGATTGAGTATAAAAATAAGGTTTTTGTTCTAACAGGCGACGCGACAGGCGACGATGAGGCGGCGTTTATGAGCGCGGTTCCTGAAAATTTCTTTAACGGAAAGGACGTTTATCTTAAAGTCGCGCACCACGGCAGCAACACGGAAAAAAGCAACGGTGCGGCGTTTTTGAACTTCATAAAACCGAAATACGCGATGATTTCCGCGGGCAAAAAGGATAAGAAAGATTATGGCTTGCCGAGCGAGGCGGCTGTTTCGCGGATTGAGGCGGTTGGCGCGGTTGTTTTCGCGACATTAAACAACGGAAATATCGTTTTCGAGGTTTCGCCGAACGGAACTTTCGCTTATTATTTAGGCGAAGCGGTCGACGTTTCGGGCGCTTATATCGGGCTTATCGTCGTTCTTGGGCTTTCAATCTTATATATTTGGTTGGGCAAAACCGCTAGAATAACGCGCTCCGCGCTATTTCGGTGATTTGCGTGTCTTTTCGGCTATAAAACGCGTTTTTCTCGGTTATTTAGCTCGCTAAACCGCCCTCGAAAAACTTGTTTTCTATCTCGAAAATCCTCTGCAAATCCCTCGAAATTATTCAATCGGTATTGCCCTAGGCAAAAAACCGCGAACGCGCACGCGCAAAAAAGCATAAGAAAACTCATGAAGAATAAAATACAAACCGCCGTGATAACTTGTGGCGGTTATGCGACGCGCCGTTTGCCGATAACGAAGGCGATTCCGAAGGAAATGTTGCCGATCGGGAATTTTCCAGCGATTCATTTTATATTAGAAGAACTCGAAAACGCGGGGATAAAGAACGTTTTGATTTTACTCGGGCGCGGCAGGGAAGCGCTAATGAATTATCTAGACGTTAACTTCGAGCTCGATGAGCATTTGCGCGCGAAAAATAAACGGACGCCGACGAACTTTTTTAAAGACCTAAACATTTTTTATAGAAGAGTTCCTATGCCACGAGGGGCTGCGGATTGCGTCTCGTTCGCGCGCGAGTTTGTTGGGCGGCGGAAATTTATTTTAGCGTTTTGCGATGATATTTATTTCGACGCGAACCCGACCGCGGAACTTATCGCCGACTTTAACGAAAACGGAAAACAAGCCATCACCGCAACCGAGATTTTAGGCGAAAAAATAAAAAATTACGGCGTTATAAAATGGCGCGCGGAAAACGAGATTGAAGTTATTAACGAAAAGCCGAAAAAAGCCGAGAGCCAGTTCATAGCCGGCGGGCGGTATCTTTTAGGCGATAAAGTTTTCGCGCGGATTGAGGCTTATCGAAAACTTTGCGAAAGTTGGAACCGCGAGATTTGTTTAACCGATATCCTAAACGACATCGCAGAGGAGGAAGGCTTGCGCGGAGTTCAAACCGCCGCGACCCGAATCGACGTCGGGAGTTAGGTAACCCCCACATAAATTAGTTGGGAGGCTGCCGCTCTTTTTGCGAGAATATAAGTTATAATTTAACGCGATTTTTTATTTAAAAAGATTTGAAAAATATCGAAAACCGCGGTAAAATAGTCGCATGGATTTCATGCAAAAGGCTTACGAACTTGCGCTTGCCTCTGAGCGTAGAGGCGACGTTCCCGTAGGTGCTGTTATAACCCGAAATGGCAAGATTATCGCCACAGGGCTCAATAGACGGCAAAAAACGCGTATGGCAACCGCGCACGCCGAGATTTTAGCGATCGAAAAGGCTTGTCGTCGGCTTAAAAGTTGGCGGCTTTCGGACTGCGAAATTTACGTTTCGCTCGAGCCTTGCGTTATGTGCGCGGGCGCAATTTTAAACGCGCGGATAGCTAAACTTTATATCGGTTGCCTCGCGGATAATAAGAAAACCGGCGCGCGCGGCGAGGCTCTCGGGCTTTTTTCCGAGAACAACCTAAATTGGAAAACAGAAGTCGTTATCGATGAGAGGGAAGAGCTAAAAACGCTCATAAAAGAATTCTTCTCTAAGAAAAGAGATTAAGACAACATCAAAAAATCGGCAAGCGCGCCGACTTTTTGTTAAGTTTTTATTAAACTTTCTTTAAACTATCGTCGGTTAGTTGTAAATATTTCGGCGCGATGTCGGCGACGGTATAAATGCCGCTCGTTCCTTCGCTTTGGAGTTTATAATTCGCGATTGCGTAAGCCAGCATAATCGTCGCGGTGAAGTATGGGTTTGATTTAAGTTTTAATTTAAACTCGGCGCTGCTGTTTTCGTCGCAAGCAACAACTAAGCCCGCGTGTTCGAGCCGCCCCTTAAACTTCGCGTCGAACTCTTCCTTTTCGATAAAGTTAACCTCGGTTTCGTAAGGCTCGAAATAGTTCGGCATAGTTCGGATTTCTTTTTCTATACGCTTTTGGTCTTTATGGCGCGCGACAAGATAAACGACGCGCCTATGTTTCTTCTCGTCTGGAACAAACTCGCCCTTCTTACAAAGTTCAACCGCCGCGTCAACCGGCACGGTGAACTGAATCGCGTCGATAACGCCGTCGATGTTGCGGACAGCGTTGCTATGACCCATGGATACGCCCTTACCCCAAAAAGTTTGGGTTAGCGCGCCCGAAAGCGGGTGAGTTTTGTCGGTTTTACTTCGGGTTAAGCACGCCGAAAGATAGATCCGAATAACGGAAAACAATCCCGGGTCCCAACCCGTTGAGATTATCGCGGTCGTTCCGCTTTTCGTCGTTGAAGTCGTTGCTTTTTTGATATATTTGTGTAGCAGGGCATGCGTATCGAAACTATCGACCGTTGAAAAGTTGCGCAAAATTTCGGGCGTCATCTTCGGCGCGTCGTCGGAGGAACCCGCGCACATTAAAACGACGTCGATTTTCCCTTTATATTTAGGCAAACTTTTATAAGGCAGGCAGCCCGCGCAGTCCCTGCGGCTGAAAACCCCAACGAGTTCAAATTCCTCGCGCTCTTTTGCTTGTTCGGCAACACACCTGCCGAGATTGCCGTTCCCAACAACGGCGATTTTAATTTTTTCCATAAAAGTAGATATGAAAAAAACGCGGGATAAGTTCGCGTTTTTTGAAATTTATTAACTTAGAGATTAACAAGCAAAAAAACTGAACTTCTTTGCGATATGATTAAAGACGCCCTCTAAGATAACGCCGGCGGATAGAATACAAGGCAAAATCAAGTAAACTATATGTTTTAACCAGTCCGCATTTTCGGAGAGTATTAAGTAAATTCCGACCGTTATCGCGATGCAAGCCGCCGCAATTCCTAGGCGTTTTAGCATGTCTGTCTTAAACGTAAAGAGCAGTTTCTGTTGTTTCGGGAAAATAAAAAACGTCATGAGCGTTATTATTAGGTAAATAGCGACGAGGATATACGCTACGATAAAGAAAATTTCCTCGCCGAATAAATACTCGGGCTTTAAGAAGATATGCGTTAAAACGAGCGCTAAAACGAGCAAAAGGCAATTAAACGAAACCGTTATCGCGCGGAGGCGGTTTATTAAGACGAAGCCTTGTGTTTGGATTGGGATATAATGTTTTTTCGCTTTTTCTTTAACTTTATAGTTCTCGGGCTTTTCGTCTGGCATTATTTTTAGGGTGTTGTCGCGCGGCTCGGTTTGTTTTGGCCTATATAAAACATGCGTCGTTGGCGCGATATAAGGCTCGAGCCCAACGCCTTTTAAAAGGTTTATTTTCTCGGAATTTGGTTGCGCTTGATAGGATTCGAGTTTTTTATTAAACTCGGCTTCGGCTTTCGTTTCTGCTTTTTCTATTTCTTCTCTAACTTCGGCTTTTTCTTCCTCTTTAATTTCGGGAACTTCGGGCTTAGTTTCCGCTAATATATAAGTAGTTAAGATTTGCGGCGTAGGCTCAGCTTGAACTTTTTCTTTTACGTTATGATTAAAAGGAACGTCGATAATTTTCTCGTCGTTTTCGATTTTGTTTTCTTTTTCGTCGGCTTCAACGCGCGTTTCAACTCTAAACTTCGAGTTAGCCGCCGCGGCAACTTCTTTAATCTCAATTTCTTTCGCAGGTTCTTTAACTTCGACTTCTTTCTTTTCGGGCTTGTCCGCGTTCATTATAACGTTTATGACCTCGCGGTTAAACGCCCATTCGTCTTTGCGCGCTTCGAGATACTCACGACCTTTTTGGGTTATGTTAAAGAAGCGTTTGCGCCCGCCGGTTTCGACTTCTTTCTCATAAAAACGGATAAACTTATTGTCTTGGAGCCGTTTAAGCGCACTATAAAGCGTCGGCTGCTTTAGCTCGAAAGTTCCGCCAGAAATTTCGTTAACCGTGTCTATTATCTCCGTCGAGCAATGGTCCCTAAGGTTTATGCAAGTTAAAACGATAGCATCAACATTGCCCCGAATGATTTCTTTATCAACGCGTTCCATATATAAATTAAAATAGAGCTTTTTGTCGGTTCTTGTCAAACTATTTTAATAGACAATATAAAAAAGATTTATCATAATAAAAATATGCTTGACCCGCGAAATATTTTTAGGAGCAACCGAAAGAACCTCAGCCTATTCGTCGATATGAACGGCGTTTTGATTGCGAAAGCGCCGTTTAACCTAGACGAGCGCAAGATTTATGATTATGTCCGCGAAAAGCAGGATTGGATTTTAAAACGCCAAGAACAAATCCGCAAAAACAGTTATCTAAATAAATCCGTCGCGACTTATTTAACCTTTATGTTTTTAGGGAAGGAACTCTCGCCGATTATAACGGGGGAGGTTAAGAATATCGAGATTAGGAACGGCGCGATTTTAGTTCCGTCTAAAATAGAACAAGATAAAATCCTTAAAAAAATCGAGGCGTTCCTTAAAAAACAAGCCTTAATAATAATTAAAGAGCGCGCGGAATATTTCCGTCAAATTCTCCGCATAAATCCCGCGAATATCAGCGTTAATAACAACAAAACGCGTTGGGGCGTTTGCGATTCGAAGCGCAACATCATTTTAAACTGGCGGTGCGTTATGTTGCCGCCGAATTTACTTGATTACGTTCTCGTTCATGAATTTTGCCATATCTTAGAGTTCAACCATACGAAAAACTTTTGGCGTTGCGTCCAAACTATCCTCCCTGACTTTAAGCTCCTGCGCGCGCACCTAAAAAACTTGGGGTGGTTGTTAGAATTGTTCCGCGTTTCGCAGTAATAATGAGCGCAGTTCCTAAAAAGTCGCAAATTTTTTGTGCATAATGACGAAATTTTTTTGAATAAAACCCTTGACAAATTGCACGGGGGGGGGGGCTATACTTTAATTAACTAAAAAATTAGTTAATTAAAAAGGAGTTTATATGAAAAAGAAAAACGTTATTTTGGCAACTGCTGCTTCGGCTATGTTGGCGTTAGCGCCTATGAACGCGGACGCGCAACTTCCGCAAGGCTCGCAAACATCAACGGATAAACCAATAAATGAGTTTATTGAAAAGGGGTATGTAGAAATTGGTCCTAATAAATACGCGATTGTAAATTTTGTGGGAGAGGGAGAGTACTTTGTTGACGAATTGCACGACAAAGATAAGAATGGTCAAAACAGTGAAGGCGATCTTCGTTATACGGATCACTATAGTGTAGGCGATGTTGATGCTGGTTTGCATGCTTCTGCTGTCGCGCAATATTTCAAAGACGGTGGGTGGAAGTACATTAAAGAGCCTGAAAAGTACACAGTATATAGTCTTGATACTAAAAAAGGTCAATTTATATATAAAATGTATGAAAAGTTAGCCGATTTCGGGCGTGGGCCGGTTGACCCTGAAAATACAAAACGAATCCTAATTGAGTGGGGCTTGGTTAAGCCTAAAGCCGCACAAACCCTACAAGCCGCTGAAACTACACTAGAAGCCGCCGCAGACACCATAGACACCACAGACACTATAGACGCCACAGAAGCCGTTGAGTCTGAAGCTAAAACTAAGCTTGAAGCTATAGAGGAAATCTTAAAACAATAAGGAGGTAAAATGGCAAGAGATGCATACGGTGCGCTTATTAAGAAGTTTGAAAAAATAAACCCAAACCCTTCTCCGTTCGCTAGCGATAACTATCATTACGCAGCTTCTATTGTAGACGCGCTTGTTGGGGGTGGAGGACCTATTAATAGTGAAGGACTTACGGTTAACGAAGCTGAGAGGCTTCTTATAGAAGTACCAAGCGATCTATTTAAGATCCTTACCGATAACAAAAAAAGTTATCATAAGTATTTTGAATATTCCTTAAGAGCCGATGCTAAGGCCTTGCTCGAAAAGCTTAATAGCGCAAGTGTTGAACCCGAAACGCGAGAGGGCTCTTCACGCGCTTCACGTATTAAAAGTTCGCTTATTCGCCGTGCAGAAAACCTTAAAAATGATGTGCAGACTTTTTTTGAAGATAAGAAAGAAGCAAAATCCGCGGCGGAGGCCGAAGCGCTAGCCGAGCCAAAAAATAACTTTGCTAATTTTGATGCGCTTGTTAGGAAGTTTGAAGAAAATACTAGCCCTATAACTTCTCCTTATGACCATCCATACAACACACCTCCTTATGAATACGCAGACCCTCATAGACACGCAAACGTCATTATTCGTATTCTTTTAAACGTATATAAGAGCGAGCATGTGGAGCAACTTATTAAAGAATCATCGAGTGATATTGCTGAAGCTGCTATAAAGAGTTGCCAAACATATAAAAATGGTAGCGTGGGGTATATACCATACACCATACACGAAGGTGTCCATCCATTGATTAAAAAAATTAAAGAGAAAGAGATAGAACAAACACAAGAAGAAAAAGCCGTCGAACCAGCCCAAGCAGAACCGCAACTCGAACCGACACGCTAAACCTAACGAACTTATAAATAAAAATCCCGCGATAATCCGCGGGGTTTTTAATGATTTTTATATTCCGCGACGGCGAGTTCGTCGCAACGGTTATTAAATTCATTGCTGGCGTGGCCTTTTACCCAAATAAAAATCGGCGGGAATATATAACGGGTTTCGGCTGTAAAACTCAATAAAAAAACGAGCGCAAACTGACTGCGCCCGTTTTTTAATTTAAGAAATTATTTCTTATTTATGACTTTGCCGGTTTTGTCCATGATAACGTAATGCGAGGAGAGGTCTTTATTTATAACTTGAACGCTCCAAAACGCGCTGTTTGCGGTCGAGCGGTCGCAAACTATTTTAACATAGCATTCGAAACCTTGCGTGTCTTTAATGCTGTCGGCTAGAACTTCGCTCGCGGTTTCGAGGGCTTTTTCCCAAGTTATCGCGCCCTCGCCACTCATAACGTTTTCGAGAGCAACCTCTTGCGCGCCAGCGACGCTAAGCATAATAGAAACAGGTTCGCTTATATCCGTTAAACTCGCGAGGTCATAAGCGAAGTTATAAGGCGGATATGCGTTTTTTTCGAGGGTTATTGTTTGCGGTTCGGCGTCGCCGATTTTAAGGCTGGCTTCGATTGTCGTGCAGTCGCGTAGCAGATTAGTTGTTGGGTTAACCGAGATTAACGTAAACGGAGTTGTTTGTTCGGCAGCGCCGTTTTTTTCGTAAGGCTCTTCGCGCATACCGCTCGAGAATTGGATGTTATAATCGCCGGTTGTGTGTTGTTTTAAATAGAACCTGCTTTCCGCGATATTTTCGAGCGCGAGTTGATATGCTGTTTGTTTTGGCGAGATTTTTCCGCCGAAAACCGCGAGAACAGCCGCTAGCCCCACGCAAAGCGTCGTAGCGATACCCTTTTTAGTCGTAAAAGGCCATAATAATTTTTTTAGGAGCGAAGTTTTCGGCTTAACCGCAGTTTCGCCTTCGATAGCGAGTTCAGCAACCGCTGGCGTTTCGGTTTTCGATTTTTTGAGTTTGAATTTTTTCGCAGGCTTCTCATCGCTAACAATAACCGTTTCCTTCGCGGTTTCGGTAGTCTTTTCGATAACAGGTTTCGCGGGCGCGACCTCTTTAATTACGGGCACAGGCACAACCTCTTTAATTATCGGAGTTTTTATTTCTTCGATAACTTTTGCGGCCTCTTCTGTTGCGTTTCGAACAGGCAAAACGCTAACGCTAGGCGTTTCTTCGTCGTTTATAATTACTTTTTTCTTTTCCATACGCAATTGGTATGCGTTGGGTTATGCGTTTATGATTGTTATAAGGATAGTTTTTTCGAACTTCCCTGAGGAAACGGTTAATTGAATTTCGTCGCCGACTTCCGCGCCGTCTTTTAAAATAAGGTTCGTATGACCCGCGCGGGTCATTTTTAGCGGAACGTTTATCTTCGCGGTGTCCGAGCTCCTAACCGAGAAAGTTATCGGGTCGTTAAGGCTTTCGTTAACGCCAGTATCGATTGCGAGCAAGGGCTCAGTTCCGATAATAAAGTTCATGGCGTTCGTTTCGGGGTTTAAGTTATCCGCATAAAGGTTTAAATAAAGCGCGTCTTTTGTTTTCGTAACGTTGCCCATAGTTATTAGCCCTATTATAAGAAGGATAACGCCGACAACAGCAATCGATATAAAGATAAGTTTATACTTTTTCGATTCAAACTTATTATTATTCGCCATATTCCCCCCAATTCGATATTAAGATAAAGGTTGCCAAAAAAGCAACTTTATTTTAAAATAACTTTATTATGATTGACAAAGAACTTATAAGGCAAAACCCGAACGCTGTTGCAGATACGCTTTTAAAGCGCGGGTTTAAGGTCGATTTTAAAAACTATTTAGGGTTAGAAGAAAGTCGGCGCAAGCTACTCGGCGAGAACGAAGCTTTTCGCGCGAAACGAAACGCAGTTTCCGCGCAAATCGCGCAAATGAAAAAGAGCGGCGAGAACGCAGACGCGGTCGTTTTAGAGATGAAAAAAATCGGCGACGCGATCTCGAACGGCGACGTTAAAATCGCGGAACTTGACGAGAAAATCTTTGAGTTTTTGTCGGCTCTTCCTAACTTACCTGATACGGACGTTGTTTCGGGCGGAAAAGAGAATAATAAAGTTATAAAAACGGTCGGGACTAAACCCGAATTTAAAGGTTTTACGCCGAAGAATCATGTTGAGCTTTGCACGAGCCTAAAACTTATCGATTACGAGCGGGGAGCGAAAATTTCCGGCGCGAAGGCTTGGGTCTATACAGGCATGGGCGCGCGGCTCGAATGGGCGCTATTAAACTATTTTATAGATTTCCACGTTAATAACGGCTATACGTTTATCTTACCGCCGCATCTTTTAAACTATGAGAGCGGTTATGCCGCAGGGCAATTCCCGAAATTTATCGACGACGTTTTCGTAACGGATTTCGACAGCGACCCGAAAAAAAGTAAGTTTATGCTCCCAACCGCCGAAACCGCGCTTATAAGTTTGCATCGCGGTGAGATTATCCCCGAGAGCGAACTTCCTATAAAATACGCCGCCTATTCGCCTTGTTATCGAAAAGAGGCGGGCAGTTATCGAACCGATGAGCGCGGCATGATTCGGGGGCATCAATTTAATAAGGTTGAGATGTTTGTTTATTGTAAAGCCGAGGACGCCGATAAAATCTTCGCTGAACTCGTTTCGAACGCGGAAAAACTAGTTTCGGGATTAGGATTGCATTTCCAAACCGTTGCGTTGGCGGCTGGGGATTGTTCGGCTAGCATGGCGAAAACCTACGACATAGAGGTTTATATCCCGAGCATGAACGGTTATAAAGAAGTTTCGTCCGCCTCGAACGCTCGCGATTACCAGGCAAGGCGCGCGGGCATACGAACGAAAATCGGCGGACAAAATGTTTTCGTTAATACCTTAAACGCCTCGGGGCTCGCGACAAGCCGAATCATTCCGGCGATTGTTGAACAATTCCAAACCGCGGACGGGCGCGTTATAGTCCCAGAAGTTTTAAGAAAATACTTAGGAGGAGTCGAAATATTATGACATTCGAAGAATATAAGGAATGCGCGATGCAAACGCGCAAAGAATACGGCGACCCCGAGAAGGAAATCGTTTACTATGCGCTTGGGCTTGCAGGCGAAACCGGCGAGGTTGTTGAGCACATAAAAAAGCATTACCGCGACGGGCGCGAGATTGACAAAGAGGCGATTAAGAAGGAACTCGGCGATGTTCTTTGGTATATCGCGGGGTTCTCGCACGTTTTAGGCTTTGATATGAGCGAAATCGCGGAGGCAAACGTTAAGAAACTTAAAGCGCGGCACGGCGATAGTTATTCGGGTTTCGGCAACCGCGAAGGAGAAGGAAAATAATGAAAATTATTATTGATACGTTAGGCGCAGACAACAGCCCACACGCGATGATTGATGGCGCGATTTTGGCGCTCGAAGAAAACGCGGAAATTAGCGTTGTTATCGTCGGCGACGAGGAGATTATTAAAGAAAAAACCGCGAAGTTTAAAGATCGCGTCGAGATTATCCATACAACAGCGGCGATTGATTGCCACCAAGCGCCGGCTATGGCGGTTCGGAGCGGTGAGAATAGCAGCGTTGTTTTGGGCTTATCCGCGCTCAGGAAAAACGAGGAATATTCCGCGTTTGTTTCGGCAGGCTCGACCGGCGCAGTTCTAACTGGCGCGATTTTAAAGGTTGGGCGAATTCCGGGCGTTTTGCGGCCTGCGCTTTGCCCGTTCCTTCCAACTAAAACCGGCAACCAAACTATGCTTATCGATTGCGGCGCGAATATGGATTCGAAACCCGAGAATTTATTACAATTCGCTATCATGGCAACGGAATATTTAAAAGCGTCGGGGCGCGAAAACCCAAAAATCGCCTTGCTCTCCGTCGGCGCAGAGGACGAAAAAGGCAACGAACTCGTTCATGAAGCCTTTAAACTGCTAAAACAAAAAACCGCAGAGGGGAAGATTAATTTCGTCGGGAATATCGAGGCGCGCGACGTTTTAAACGGCGAGATTGATGCTGTTGTTTGCGACGGTTTCGCGGGGAATGTCCTACTTAAAACGGCAGAGGGCGCGATGGCTTTTGCGTTTAGTAAGATTAAGGATATGTTTTATACAAACCTTTCGACGAAACTCGGCTGGCAACTTTGTAAGAAGGAAGTTAATAAAATGAAAGCCGCAATCGGTGAGGAAGCCGCTGGCGGAACGATTTTCCTCGGGATTTTAAAGCCTGTCGTTAAGGCGCACGGCAACTCGAACGCCGTTGCATTCAAAAACGCAATCCTCTTCGCGGCGGAGGCGTCTCGCCTTGATTTAAAAGATAAAATCTCTGCGGCGCTTTCGGCGCAATAAGTTTCTAATAGACTTTTTTCAAATTCACTATTGAAATTTAGGTTAGCGTATTGTATAATACAAATATGGAAAATAAAAATAAGTTAATATCCTGTTGGGGGGAGCGCAATAAAGTTAAGCACGAGGCTAAAGACGGTTTAAATAAAGGAATTGAGGTTTTTACTGCGAAGCTGAGCACACTTATGGCTTGCGTTGCTTGCCCAGAACAGATTAAAGCGAAAGGGTGTGCCGAAGATGTCGATTGCGATTTGTTTCACCTTAATGAAGCACTTGACGCTGAGTTATCAAGGAAAAAAGAAGAGTTAGCAAGGGAGCAAAAAGAACGGGCGGAGCGTGATAAACGTTTGAGGCAGGGCGGTCTTAAATATTTTTAATTATTTGTTCTAACCCGCGGCGGGCTATCGTCGCGTTTTTAGATGTGCAATAATTTTGTTGCTTGTAAGTTTGCGCTTTTGATTATATTATGAATTAATGAACCGCGAAAAACTTCTCGAAAAATTACGGCTAACTCCTGAGGGTGCGGGGGTTTATTTGATGCGCGATATGAGCGGCGCGGTTATTTATATCGGGAAGGCGAAAAACCTAAAACGCCGCCTCTCGAACTATTTTATAAATAAGGTTCATAACGAAAAAACGACGGCGATGATCGAAAAAATCGCAGATTTTGAGTATTTTGTCGTTAAAACGGAAAACGATGCGCTCGGGCTCGAGGCGAATTTAATAAATAAGCATAAACCGCACTATAATATCCTTCTAAAAGACGACAAAAGTTTTCAATATATAAAGATTTGCGATGATAAATTTCCGTATCTCGTTATAACGCGGAAAGTCGATAAGCGCGGAAAATATTTCGGGCCTTATTATAACGGGATTTGGGCGCGCGAGGTTCTTAATTTAATTCAGGCGCTTCTTCGTGTTCGAACTTGCAAGAAAATGCCGAAATCGGCTTGTTTAAATTATCAAATCGGGCGTTGCAGCGCGCCTTGCGAGAATAAAATCTCGGGCGAAGATTACGCAAAAATTATCGACAACGTTAAAAAGTTTTTGCGCGGCGAGAGCGATTTTAACGCGCGCGAGATTTTAACGCAAAAAATGCAAATCGCCAGCGAGTTAGAGCAATTCGAGCTCGCGATAAAATACCGAACCGACCTTAAATTTCTCGACAAACTCGAAGAGCGCGTTATAACGAATATCCCGCGCGATTTAAACCTCGACGTTTTCGGCTATTTCGCGAACGCGAGCCTTTTCGTTGCGAGCGTTATAAATATTCGGCAAGGGAAGATGATTGGCGTGCAAAACTTTGGGTTCGAGCTCGTCGACGAGGGCGATATCGAGGGCGTTTTAGAGAATTTTGTCCTTCAATATTACGAGAAAAATCCAATTAGGGAGCAAATCGTTGCGGAATTCGAGCTCGAAAATGTTGCCGAAATTTTAGGAACGAAAGTCTTTAACCCGAAAACCTCGGTTAAGAAACAATTTTTAGATACCGCGAACGCAAACGCAAAGGAATACGCGGAAAAGAGCCTCGAAAAAATAAAATTTAAGACGAGTTTTACGTCAGGCGCTTGCGAGGAACTTGGTGTCGCGCTCGGAATGGCGAAAGTTCCGCATAAAATCGAATGTTATGATATTTCGCATTTATCCGGCGAAGATATGGTCGCGAGTATGGTTGTTTTCGTCGGCGGCGTAGCGGAGCGCAAACTTTATCGCAAGTTTAATATTAAGCACGGGCAGGGCAACAACGATTTCCTGAGTATGCGCGAGGTTTTAACGCGGCGGCTCGCGCGAATCGGCGACGCGGACGTTAGTTTTGGCGCGGCGCCCGACCTTATCGTTATCGACGGCGGAAAGGGGCAACTCTCGGCGGTTAGCGACCTTATCGAACCGCATGGCATAGCGGTTTGCTCGCTCGCGAAACAAGAAGAAGAGATTTTTTTACCGAGCGCGACCGAGAGCATAAAACTTTCGAAGCGCAGTTTCGCGCTAAAACTTTTAATGCGAATCCGCGACGAGGCGCATAGGTTCGCAATAACTTTTAATAGAAGCAAACGCGCGGTTGACAAAAAAAGGGGGCGCAAATGAAACATAAGGGCGACCCGATCGATGGGATTTTAGTCGTTAGTAAGCCCGTCGGGATTTCGAGTTTCGGCGCGCTTTCTATAGTAAAACGGCGGCTGAATATCGCGAAAATGGGGCATTTAGGAACGCTGGATCCGCTCGCTTGCGGGGTTTTAGTCCTTCTTTGCGGGAAAGCAACGAAATTAACGGAAAAACTCTCGGGGAAAACAAAAGTTTATAGAAGCATTTTTCGTTTCGGGATTGAAACAGATACGCTCGACCTCGCGGGCGAAACAACCGCAACAAGCGAAAAAGTTATAACGCGCGAGATGATTTTGGAAGTCCTACCCGAATTTATCGGCGAAGTTGAGATTACGATTCCGCGTTTTTCTGCTGTTCATATAAACGGCGCGCGGGCATATGACCTTGCGCGAAACGGAACGGAATTTACCGCTCCTAAAAAAATCGTTAAGATTTCGCGGTTTGAACTTTTAGCCGAGTTAGGTTCTAACGAATTTTATTTCGAAATTGAATGCGAAACCGGCACATATATAAGAAGCCTCGCGCAAAAACTAGCGAATCGCTTAGGTTCCGTCGCAATCGCAAGCTTAATCCAAAGAACCCGCGTCGGCGATTTTAAAATTGAAAACGCAAAAGATATTAAAAAAATCTCTATCGCGGATTTAATGCAAATAGAGATTTAATTATTTAGAAATTTAGTTAATCGTTATAACTAACTCGTCGCCGTCGATTAGGGTCGCAGCTCCCTCGCGTTTTTTCGTCGTTAACGCTTGGGCTAGGGTTTCTTCCGCGATTTCGTGGGCGTTTTCGGCGATAATTTGCGAGATTTCGGCATTTTCGGTATATAAATTAAGCTCGATTCGCGTCGTTATGTCGAGGTTTTTGTTTTGGCGCTCGACTTGAACCGCGCGGATAATTTCGCGTAAAATCCCTTCGGCTTTAAGCTCGTCGGTTATCGCAGCGTCTAAAACGACCGTCGTTTCGCCCTCGGTCGAGATTATAAAGCCGGACTTCGATTTTAAGTTTTTAACGAAAAGGTCAGCGGTTAGATTTTCGAACTTCCCGACGTTAACTGTTTCGCTTTTCGAGAGTTTCGTCCAAAGCGATTGCATTTCTTCGGTGGATTGTTGTTCGAGTTCCATTTTAAGTTGTTGGACTTCGCCCTTAAGAACCGCGCCAGCATTTTTAAAGTTTACGGTTAAATGAACCTCATTAAACTCGCCCTCATCCTCAGTTATTAAAAGTTCCTTAACGTTAATTTCGTCGCGGATAAGTTTTCCGAAAAGTTCGAGCGCGTCTTTCGCGTCGGCGGTGGCTTTAACATAAAGTTTCGAAAGGGGCTGCTTAATCTTAATTTGTTGTTCCGCGCGGAGCGAGAGCGCCATCGAAATTATTTTTTGCGCAAACTCGGCCTTCGCGGCGATGTCTTTAATAGTTTCCGCGCAAACGAGTGGTTTCGGGAAGTCGCATATAACCGCAAGACTTGGCGCGCCGTCCGCGTTCGCCCAAAGGTTTTGATAGATATGCTCGGTTATAAACGGCGTTATAGGATGTAAAGCAAGAGTTATCGCCCGAAGAGCGTTATTTAAAACGAAGTAGCCGTTGAGTTTGTCGGTGTCGTTCGTGCCTTTCCAAAAACGGCGGCGGTTCGAACGGATATAGAAGTTCGAAAGCGCGTCCGCGAACTTTTCCGTTGCCGCGATAACGAGATGGGGCTTAAAGTCGGCGTAGGCGTCGTCGCATTCCTTTATATAGCGGTTTGTTGCGTCGATAAGCCAAACGTCCGTCGGTTTTAACTTATTAGGCGCGTATCCCGAAAGATTTGGGTTGTCGATGCTCGCGTAGGTTGTATAAAAAACATAACTGTTCCAAAACGACAGCATTTTGCGTTTCGCTTCTTCGATTGTTTCGTTGCCGAACCTAACGTCAAGCGCAGGATTCCCGCTCGCGTAAACATAACGGATTGCGTCCGAGCCGAAGTTTTCGCTCGCGTCGTCGAGGCTGATTTTTTTAGGGCCCGTTTTGCTGAATTTTTTGCCATCAACGTCAAGGACGGTTCCATGCCCAACAACGCGTTTATAAGGCGCCTTGCCTGTCATCGTTGCGGTTATGAAAAGCAGCGAATAGAACCAAAGGCGGACTTGTTCCTTCATTTCGACAACAAAATCGATAGGGAAATTTTCTTTAAAGAAGGCTTTATCATCGAAATAGCCCTTCGTCGAGAGTGCAGTAACGCCCGCGTCGAGCCAGCAATCGCCAACTTCGGGGATTCGTTCGACTTCGGCCTTGCAATGCGGGCAGGTTATTTTAATCTTATCGATATAAGGGCGGTGGAGGTGTGGGATTGTCGCGACTTTTTCCTTGCTCGAGAGTTTTTCGAGTTCCTCGCGGCTCCCGATAACGGTCGTCGTTCCGCATTTTTTACAAGGATAAATCGGCAGTGGAAGTCCATAAAAACGGCGGCGCGAAATGTTCCAATCGCCCATGCTGTCGAGCCAATTTAGCATAGACTTTTGCGTGAATTCCGGCTCCCATTTAACCTCGTTCGTTAACTTTTTAAGCAGCGGTTTAATCTCGCGCGTTTCGATGTCCCAGCCCTCAACAAGGCGGAAGATAACGTCGGTTTTGCAGCGCCAACAGAAAGGGTAGTTGTGCGTGAACTCTTCGGTTGTATAAAAAGTTTCGTTTTCTTTTAGCATTTCGAAAACCGTTTCTTCGCAATTCGACGAATTAAATTTCGCGAGATTCTCGAACTCAGGGTAAAACGCGCCGGCCTCGTCGACAGGAATTATTTGTTTAAGCCCGAGGCTTTTTCCGAGTTCAAAGTCCTCCGCGCCGCAACCGGGTGCGATATGAACCGCGCCGCTGCCGTCGCTCTCCGAAACTTCCGTCCAAGCGACGACTTTATGCTCGAAATCTTGAACCGCTAATTTAAGGAACGGCGTATATTTAAGCCCAGCGAGGGAAGCGCCGTCAACCTCACCCAAAATAGCGATAAGGTCGCCTTTTAAAACGCGTTTATAAAGATTTTTCCCGACGATAAGAACGCGGTCGGAGGATTTTATTTTGCATTTAACGTATGTTTGCTCTGGGTGAACCGCAACCGCAACGTTCGCAGCGAGCGTCCAAGGCGTTGTCGTCCAAACCAATAAATCCTCGCCAGTTTCGAGTGGCGCCTTAACAAAAACCGAAGCGTGTGTGCGTTCTTTATAACTTCCGCTCATTTCGTGTTCAGAAAGGCTCGTTCCGCAACGCGGACACCAAGGCATAGTTTTATAACTGCGTTTAAGCCAGCCGTTTTCGTTGCACTTTTTAAGAAACGCCCAAATCGCTAAAATATTTTTGTCATCGTTTGTTTTATAAGGGTTTTCCCAATCCGCAAGTTGCCCGAGTCGAATGCTTTGCGCGGTTTGGACGCCTATAAAATGGTTAACTCGCTCCATGCATTTTTCCGTAAAGTTGTCCATTCCGTAATCGAGTATCGCTTTTTTATCGTTAAGCCCGAGAAGTTTCTCGACCTCAACCTCAACCCACATTCCTTGGCAATCAAACCCGTATTGATAGTGCATTTTGCGACCTTTCATGGTTTGATAACGGATAAACGCGTCTTTGAGCGTTCGCCCCCAAGCGTGGTGGATGCACATCGGCGCGTTCGCGGTAACTGGGCCGTCGAGGAATTTATAATGTTCTTTTGAATTTTTATTTTTTTCTTTAACGAGAGTTAGGGCGTCATTTTCTTCCCAAAGTTTTAAAACCTCATGCTCAGCCCCGACAAAATCGTAAGTAGTTTCCTTTTTCATAAGGGCAATCTTATCATGAACCCTCTTTTAAATCAAGCATTTTTCCGCTTGCGTTGGTTTTTTAAGTATGCTAATATATCGCATGGCACTTGAAGAACAAATTCAAACATTTTTAAGAAGTAAGATTGAAGCGAAAAAAAGCGCGGACGGAAAAATCGAGATTGATACGGGAATGTATCAAATCGCGCAGCAACCAATCCCCTATAAACTCTTTTTGGTTTCGCGCGCGGGCGGGGCGGTCTTCCTCAGCGACGAAGGGTATGTTATGACGGAACTCGATAAGATTTTCGAGCTTAAAGAGCCCGATGTTCAAAAGAATTTAATCGCGATTATGCGCCAGTACGGCTGCCGCAAAGAGGGCAAGAACATCGTTATTGATTGCACTCCGCGCGACCTAAACGTTAAGATTTCGTATTTGGTCCAATGCTTATCGTTTATGCTTAATATGAAAATATTTTATGTTTAAACTAATGCAATAAAACGTCGCTAAATTATGGTGGCGTTTTTTTTCGTTGTTTGTTATTATTAGTTTGATGAATGATGAGAGATTTTTTGATTTAGGCGAGAGCGAGGTTGACGCGGAATGCGATAACAAACTTCGCCCGAAGAGGCTCGAGGATTATATTGGGCAAGAGGACCTTAAAGCGAGCTTAAAGGTTTTTATGAAGGCGGCGACCTTGCGCGGCGAGGCGCTCGACCATATTTTATTATATGGGCCACCGGGGTTAGGAAAAACAACGCTCGCGAACATAATCGCGAATGAACTCGGCGTTAATTTGCGCCAAACTAGCGGGCCCGTTATCGAATCTGCGGCGGATATGGCGGCGATTTTAACGAATATCGGGCGGAATGACGTTTTATTTATCGACGAAATCCATAGGCTTTCGCGCCCTTGCGAGGAAATTCTTTACGGCGCGATGGAGGACTTCGCAATAGATATGGTTCTAGGAAAAGGACCTTCCGCGCGAACAATGAAACTCAAACTCGAACCCTTTACCCTCGTTGGCGCAACGACGCGCGCGGGGAATTTATCAAGCCCTCTTCGCGACCGTTTCGGGATAACCTATCGGCTTGAAATGTATAACCTCGACGAAATCGCGAAGATTATCCGTCGAAGCGCGAACATTTTAGGCGTTAAAATCGCCGAGGATGCGCTTCCCGAACTTGCGCGCCGAAGCCGCGGAACGCCTCGAATCGCGAACCGACTTATAAAACGAATCCGCGATTTTGCCCAAATCGAAGGCAAGGCGGAAATAACGAAAGCCTTAACGCTAAACGCTTGCGACGCGCTTAAAATCGATCCGCTCGGGCTTGACTCAACCGACATTCTAATCCTCGAAACGCTTATCGATAAGTTTAATGGCGGGCCGGTTGGGCTTGATACGCTAGCCGGCGCTACCAACGAAGCCGCGATTACGATTGAGGACGTTATCGAACCGTATCTTTTGCGCCTCGGTTATCTCGTAAAAACCCCGCGCGGGCGAATGGCAACCCAACTCGCGTATATGCATTTAAAACGCCCGTTGCCGGATAGGAACGACATATTATGAACCCCGAATTTAAAAATTTAAGCGATTTCGATTACGAACTCCCAGAGAGTTTTATCGCGCAAACGCCTCTTAAAAAGCGCGACGAATCAAAATTTATGGTTTATGACGAAGCAACCGATACGACGGAAATTCGGCGCTTTTATAACGTCCTCGATTATTTGCGCGCGGGCGATGTTGTTGTCGTTAATAATACGCGCGTAATTCCTGCGCGCCTCGAAGGGCATAAAATTTCGCAAAGCGGCGAGGCGGACGGAGCGAAAATTGAGGTTTTCCTGCTCAAAAAAATCGAGCTCGACGTATACGAAGTTTTATGCAAACCGCTAAAAAAATTTAAAATCGGCGATAAGGTTTTAGTCGCGAATAAATTAGTTTGTGAGATGCTTTTTAAGGACGCCGAGAGCGGAACAGCGCGTGTGAGGCTCTCAGCGGCCCGTAGCGGGGCGGAGTTCAAATCCGCAGAAGAACTCATAGACGAGGTAGGCGTCCTGCCGCTGCCGCACTATATCCGTGAAACGCTCTCGAAACGCGACTCCGAGCGATACCAAACAGTCTATAATAAGATAAAAGGTTCCGTCGCGGCGCCGACTGCGGGGCTGCATTGGACGAGCGAACTTATCGAGAAAGCAAAACAAAAAGGCGTTATATTTTGCGAGGTTTTACTTAACGTTGGGCTAGGAACTTTCCGCCCAGTTAGCGAGGAAATTATAACGAACCATAAAATGCACAGCGAATATTTTGAAATCCCCGAAGCCGCCGCCGCCGAAATAAACCGCGCCCGCCGCGAAAATCGACGGATAGTTTGCGTCGGAACAACAAGCCTCCGAACCCTCGAAGGCGCGTTCGCGAAGTTTGGCGAGGTTCGCGCCTGCAGCGGCGAAACGGATATTTTTATCTATCCGCCTTATAATTTTAAGGTTGCCGACGCGCTTATAACGAATTTCCATCTCCCGAAATCGACGCTTATTATGCTAGTTTCCGCCTTTATAAACCGCGATAAGATTTTAGAACTCTATGAACTTGCAAAGCGCGAATCTTTCCGTTTTTTCTCCTTCGGCGACGCGATGATGCTAATTAAAAAATAATTTTCACCCACAAAAAACTTTGTGCACAATGACGAAAGATTTTTATAAAAAACGCTTGACAAATGCTCGGGGGGGGGTATTTTAACTCAAAATACATAAAAAAGAGGTAAATATGGCAAGAGATGCATACGACGCGCTTATTAAGAAGTTTAAAAAAATAAACCCAAACCCTTTTATATCTAATTATTATAACTATAGTTATGCGGATTCTATTGTTAACGCTCTTGTAGGGAATGAAAAAGAACTCACGGGCGACGAAGCCAAGAGGCTTTTCAAAGAAGCACCAGGGGAGCTCTTTAAAATTCTTACAGATAATAAAAAGGGTTATCATGAGTATTTTAACTATTCTTTAAGAGCCGATGCTAAGGCATTGCTCGAAAAGATTAATAGCGCAAGTGTTGAACCTGAAACGCAAGAGGGTTCTTCGCGCGCTTCACGTATTAAAAATTCGCTTATTCGCCGTGCAAAAAATCTTAAAAATGATGTGCAGACTCTTTTTGAAAATAAGAAAGAAGCAAAATCCGCAGCTGAGGCTGAATGGGAAGCTGACTCAAAAAATAATTTTGCTAATTTTGATACGCTTGTTAAGAATTTTAAAGAAAATACTAGCCCTATAACTTCTCCTTATAACCAGCCATACAACATAATCCCTTATGAATACCCAGACCCTTATGAACATGCAGACGTCATTATTCGTATTCTTTTAAACGCATATAAGAGCGAGCATGTTGAGCAACTTATTAAAGAATCATCGAGTGATATTGCTGAAGCTGCTATAAAGAGTTGCCAAACATATAAAAATGGTAGCGTGGGGTATATACCAGGCATCATATACAACGGCGTCTATCCGTTGATTAAAAAAATTAAAGAGAAAGAGATAGAACAAACGCAAGAAAACGCCGCCGAATCAGCCCAAGCCGAAAAGCAACCAGAGCGGACTGTATAAGTCTAACCAAGCCATACTAATAAGTAAATCCCGCGACAACCTCGCGGGATTTTTAATGACTTTTATACTCCGCGACGGCGAGTTCGTCGCAACGGTTGTTGAATTCGTTGCTGGCGTGGCCTTTTACCCAAATAAAAGTCGGCGCGAATTTTTCGGCAAGCTCGGCGAGGCGTTCCCAAAGGTCGCGGTTCTTAACGGGCTGTTTTTGGGAATTTTTCCAAGCGTTTTTTTGCCAAGATTTAAGCCAACCTTTATTAAAAGCGTCGACGACGTAGCTACTATCGCTATAAATTTCGGTTTTAACCTTAACTTTAACCGCCTCGAGCCCCTTTATAACCGCGGTTAGTTCCATGCGGTTGTTGGTTGTTTCGCGCTCGAACCCCGAGAGTTCCTTTCGCTTGTCGCCGTAAACTAAAACGCAAGCCCAACCGCCTTTGCCGGGGTTTCCGCTGCAAGCGCCGTCGGTGTAAATCTTTAAAACTTGTTCGCCCATTTATGACCTGCTTTTATAACTTTTTAAGTTAGTTAAGAAAAGCACGAGATTTATAACGAAAAGCGCCGCGAACTCGTAGAAAAAGATATTGGATTCCAACCTAAAAATAACGTTAACCGCGGTTAGAATTGCGATTATTATGCTAGTTATGATTATAGTCGGTTTATCTTTTTTCGTTTTGATTGCGACCGCCGCCGCGATATTAAAGAAGAACATGACGAAAACGAATAAGCTAAGCGCAACTAAAAGAGCGTAAACTATCGTCGGAAGGGCGAAGGTATATGTAAAAACATTGACGACGGAGGTCGCGGTTATCATTATCGCGTTTAAGCCCACCGACGAGGACATAAGAAGAATAATGACCAGCGCGGATAGAGAGAGAAGAGTAATTATGCTCGCGACGCAATAGCGCGTTAACAAAAGTTTCTTTGAGCTCGGGTAAATTGAGCGGTTAAAGAGTTTAATCGCGAGGAAAATCGCAACCGCGAAAACCGCGATAAGCCCTAACATTGCCGAGCTCGCCACCCAAGCCAAAATATCAACCCGTCCGCTTTTATAAAGGTCGCCGAACGCGAAAGGCGCGCCGGTTTTGTCGGGGTTTAAGCCATTTTTGACGATATGCCCGTAGACGGCGGCGTTATTTTTAGCGCGCGATGCCGTGAAGTTCTCGAACCCAACATAATCTTTTAGCCGCCCATCGATTGCGCTCGAAACCTCGAAAGCGTAGGCGTTAGATAAATAAAGATACGCGAAATTAACGGCGTTGGCGTTTCCCGAATAGCGCGAGATATAACTTTGCGCCTCAGCCGTCTTTTCTTTTAAGGAGGCGATTTGCGCCGCTGAAAGGTAGGTTGATTTTATGTCGCTGATTGCTTTTTGGATATCGTATTCTTCCCAAAGCGCGGATAACTCACGGCTAAAATTATAATAGTTTTCTTGGGAAATCGGCGCAAGTAGCGTTCTTAACTCTTCTATATTTTCGCTAACTTGGGCGCGGGTTGCCGTCGTCGTCAGCCAAGTATAACGCGTATTTTTAACCGCATCATAAGAGGCGATAAAATCGTTAAATGAGTTCCGCATAGTCGCGTAATTCTCGGCAATTCGCTCGTCGTCGAAATTAACAAGGCTTTCCGTAAAAGTGCGTTTTGTTTCGGCGAAAGTTTTAAAATCGGTTTTCATTTCGCCTAGCTGCGGAATCGGAAATTCTTGGTTCATTATAACGACGACTAATTCGTTAAACTCGGCATTAGTATGAAGCGCTGGCGGAGTTTCTTTCGTATAACTAACGCCGACGAAAAGGCTCGCGACGAAACTAGCGATAGTTATACAAATAAAAACAAACAAAAAAGTTTTTGCGTCAAAAATCCGCTTGCATTCGCGTTTAAACATTATTTAAATCTAATAAATTTTTAAAGACAAGGCAAACGAATTTACAACTCTTTAAGTTTTTGGGAGAGCAGGGCTTTATATTCGCCTTTTATTTTTAGGACAGCGTCGAATAAAATTAGACTTTGCGCGTTGGTTAAAACGCATTTTTTAGCGTTCTTTACCTTACAATAAGTTTCGAAAAGTCGCGTTATAACTGTATTCATGCGTGCGCCGTAGTCGCCGCTTTGGTTCGAGCGAACGAGCATTAAAAGCCTTTCGGCGTCCTCAGTTTTTTTCGTTGCGGCAAGGAGTATATCAACCAAAAATTTAAGGTTCGCGCCTTCGCAAGAAGTCGCCGCGACCCCAAAAATAAGCTTTAGAAGGGTAGGCGTTTCGAGGAGCGCAGACTTAAGTTTTGATTCGCTTATCGAGGATAAAGTCGCGAAAACCGCGCCCTCGAGGTTCGAGGAAACTTCGATATCGCCCAAGTTTTCGCATTTCGTTAGCTTAAATTCCCAAACCTCCATAGCCGTTTGGAAATCCAGCGCGCCGAGCTCCTTAAATAGCGGAACGAGGGCTTTTTCGCTATCGGTTGCGGAAAAAATCAGCCCAATAAGTTCATACTTTCGTATTTCTTTGTTGTTCATAGCGAAAAGTTTAGCATAGTTTTTCGTTTTTGCAATCAAAAATCGGAAATCAAGAGTTAAAAGTTCAAAACCCAATCAGGGTCGACGCCGAACTCATGGATATATTTCTTGAAACTATCGACCTTATTTAAGATGTCGTCGTATTGTTCTTTTTTATATTTTATGTTTTTGTTGCCGAGCGAAGCCAACATTAGGGCGTAATGCGCAACGTTAAACCTATCGATATTATTTAAAACGCACATATCAAAGCCCGTCGTTATTTCGCCCTCTTCTTGATAACCGATAACCATAGAATAGTTTTCGCGCGAGGCTAAAAGCCCTCTTATATATTGCGGATAGCCGTGGAACGAGAATAAAATCGGTTTGTCGGTTGTAAATATTTCGTCGAGTTCATCTTCGGTTAGCCCTTCTTCATCGTTTGAAAGATTGCTATCGAGTTTGTTTAGTTGCAGGGTGCAAACAACTCGAACTTTAACTTCCGGCGCGATATTCTTAAGATAACGAACGGAGGCGATAACTTCGCGGGTCGGCGTATCGCCGCAACAAGCCATAACTAAATCCGGCGTTTCATTTTTTCCGCAAGACCCCGCCCAATCTAAAACCGCAACGCCTTTTTCGGCGAGTTCGGTGGCTTCCGCGATAGTTAGCCATTGGCGAGTTTGGTGCTTCGAAGCCGTTATTATATTTATAACGTTTTTAGATTTCGAACATTTATCATAAACCGCGAGCAGGCTATTTGCATCGATTGGATAATAGGCGTTAATAAAGCCGGTATTTTTTTCTAGCATAGTTGTCGCAAGACCTGGGTCTTGGTGGGTGTAGCCGTTATGGTCTTGTTGCCAAACGTGGCTGGTTGCGATGATATTAAGCGCGGGGAGGGGGTTTCGCCAAGAAATTCGCGAGATTTTGTTGAGCCATTTCGCGTGTTGGATAATCATGCTGTCCGCCACTCGCGCAAAACTCTCATAACTCGCGAAAAATCCGTTGCGCCCCGAAAGAACATAGCCTTCGAGCGCGCCCTCGCAAAAATGTTCGCTTAAAATACTATCGACGAAACGCCCAGTTTGACTAAGCGCCTCGTCGGTTGGGAGGATTTTGCCCTCGAAGATTCGGTTAGAAATATTAAACGGCGCATAAATTCTATTAGATTTCGTTTCGTCTGGGCTGAAAAAGCGGAACGAGGTCGGGTTTCGTTTCATTAACTCTTCTATATATAAGGAAAGCGTTTGCATATCGCTAGCGAGTATCTTCCCGCGAGCGGAAACTTGAACAGGAACTGCGAACGCGTTAACGTTAGGGCAATTTAGGGCAACAAACGGCGGATTCGAGATTGGGTTCGCGGAAATGCGTAGATTTCCTTTCGGGCAAACCCCGAGAATATCGCTTTGAATCGTTCCGTCGGGGTTAAAGAGTTCGTTCGGCTTATAACTCCAAAGCCAATTCGAAACGACGCCAACGTGTTCGGGTTTACTCATATCAACAGGCACTTGATGCGCCCTAAAACTGCCTTCGATTTGTTGGTTGTTCGCGACTTTAACGCCGCCCCAACCCTTCGGCGAGTTCATTATTATCATAGGATATTTAATATTTTCTTGCGCTTTTCCGTTTCGGGCGAATTCCCAAATTTTATGGATTTTCTGGATTGCGGTATCCAGAGCCGCCGCCATTTTCTCGTGGTCGTCGGCGGCTCCATACCCAACCTCAACCTCAACGGGCTCATAACCGAGTGCCGAAAAGTAATTCGCGCGTTCTTCTTTCGAGATTCGGGCGAGAAGCGTTGGGTTCGCGATTTTATAGCCGTTTAAATGAAGAACAGGCAAAACCGCGCCGTCGGTTTTCGGGTTAATGAATTTAGTCCCGAACCAACTAGCGGCTAAGGGCCCAGTTTCCGCCTCGCCGTCACCGACGCAAACGCAGGCGATAAGGTTAGGCTTATCCATAACGACGCCAAATCCGTGCGCGAGCGAATAGCCGAGTTCGCCGCCCTCGTGCATAGAACCGGGAATTTCCGGCGCAACGTGGCTCGAAACGCCGCCCGCGAACGAGAATTGTTTAAATAACTTCTTTAAACCCTCTTCGTTTTTAGTTATTTGCGGATAAAACTCGCTGTATGTTCCTTCGATATAGGCGTTCGAGATAAAAAAGTTTCCGCCGTGCCCCGGACCCGAGATATAGCAAACCTCTTGGTTATACTTATTTATAGCGCGGTTAAGATGAGTATATAAAAAATTTTGCCCCGGACAAGTTCCCCAATGCCCAACGATTTTATTTTTAATATCGCTGCGGTTTAGTGGGCGCTTTAAAAGCGGGTTATCAAGTAAATAAAGTTGGCTTGCGGTTAGATAGTTTGCGCACCTAAAATAACGGTCGAGTGTTGCGAAATATTCTTTGCTGTTATAATTCATAGTCTTATTATGTCAAATAAGGAATAAAATCGCAACAAGATAGTTTAAAATATTTTGTTTTTCTTCCTTAAGTTTATAAGCGGCGGCTAGCGCGTCAATTTGCGTTTCGTTATAAACTTCTTTTTCCATTTCTTTTTTATATGAATAAAAAGAAAGTTTTGTTCAATAATCAATTTATGGAAGAAATTAAAACAACCGCAGTTAAACGCACTACAACAACAAGAAAAACAACGCCAAAGAAAAAGCCAGAAACCAAAACTTTCGGGAAAACGGTTAAACAAGCCGCAGGGAAAACTTGGGATAAAACGAAAGAAGTGGCGGATAAAGCTTGGGATTGGACGAAGGGCGCCGCAAAAAAGACTGGGCAAGGCGTTCGCGCGGTTTATATGGAGATGAGCGGGGAACTTGCGGGGTTTATTGATGACGCGAGCGAGAAAGTTAACGAGTTTAAATCAAAACGCCGCGCAAAAACAACGACGAAAAAACGCGCGGCAAGCCGATCGAGTAAAAGTTCGAGCGCGAGCCGTTCAAGCAAGAAAATGACGAAGTCCTCATCAAAAAAATAAAAATAAATATTTGCGTTTGGCTATATTTATGTTAGTCTAAACTTATGGACATTAAAAAACTTATCGTAAAGAATAAGGCAATGAAAAATAAGAAAGAAAACGTTAAGGACGCTAGCGTTAAACCTAGCGTTTTAGGCATTGACGAAATCGAGGCGGAATTTAAAGAAAATCCTTCTATTATAAAGGAATCTACCTCGCCGAAAGAACCTAAGGTTAAAAAACAAAGCGCCGAAGCGCCTAAAAAAGAAGGCGAAGAGCACACCGAAGGCGTTAGAGAACCAAGTAATACTTCCGTTATGGAACGGCTTTCACCCCGCGGATTTATGCTTTCGATGTTTTCGCTTAATAATAAGAAACAAACGGCTAGTTATTGCCGTTATATAGATCATCTTAAAAAAGAACGCGCAAAAACGGTTGAGCATGAGCCGGAGCGGTTTGCTGTTTCTGCGGATAAAGGGCTTAGTTGGAAGAATGTTGGCGAGCGAATTGACGACGGGTTTACGAACCTAACGAAGCGTGGCAGCACAAAAACAATCGGGCGAATACTTTGGACTAATATTATGACGTTCTTTAACTTGCTTTGCTTTGCGGTTGCGGGCTGTTTAATTTATACTGCTATTGCTATCGACGGCTCGGCTTGGGCGAATATGTTCTTTATGGTCGTTATCCTCGCGAACATTTCTATCGGTATTATCCAAGAAATTAAAGCCAAGTTAACGATCGAGCGGCTGAGTTTAATCTCCGCCCAAAAAGTAAGAACGATACGCGAGGGAGTTGAGTATAAACTTTCGCCAGACGACCTCGTTTTAGACGACGTTATCGTTTTAACAACAGGCAACCAAGTTCCAGCGGATTGTATCTTATTAGAAGGCGTTATGGAAGCAAACGAAAGCCTACTAACAGGTGAGAGCAACCCAATCGCGAAAAAAGTTGGTGATAAAGTTTTAGGCGGGTCGTTTATCGTTTCGGGAACGGTTAGGCTTAGGGTTGATGCGGTCGGTAAAGCGAATTATATCCAAACGCTTGCGCAAGGCGCGAGTAAATACAACCGACCAAAAAGCGAACTTTTATCCTCGCTTAAACTCATTATTAGGGCGATAGGCTTTATCCTTGTTATTTTAGGAACTGTTCTTATTATTCGAACAGGCGATAATTTGGGCTGGGATTTTACGAATTCCGACATGGTTACGAAAACTGCCGGCGCAATTATAGGAATGATTCCTGCGGGCATGTTCCTTTTAACCTCTATGGCGCTCGCGGTCGGGGTTATAAACCTCGCGAAATCTAATACCCTCGTTCAAGAATTATATTGTATCGAAATGTTAGCGCGCGTTGACGTTCTTTGCCTCGATAAGACGGGAACGATTACGGACGGGACTATGAAAGTGGCGGATGTTGTTGAGATTAAAAACTCGACGGACTATACAGTTAAAGAAATTATCTCGTCGATGCTGTTTGCGCTTGAAGATAATAACCAAACCTCAGTCGCGCTCGGCGAATACTTTTCGCGGGATTGTATTGTTAAAGCGACGGACGTTGTGCCGTTCTCGTCGGCTCGGAAATTCTCCGCGGTTTCGTTCGCGGGGATTGGAACATTCTTCTTGGGCGCGCCGGAGTTTGTTCTTAAAGATATGAACGAGCGCGTTGACGAGAAAATAGGGCGTTTCGCGAGCCAAGGCTATCGGGTTCTTTGTTTAGCGCACAGCAAAACGGTTATGAAAGATGGCGATTTGCCGGCAGCGAACGGGATAACGCCGGTAGCTCTCATAACAATCCAAGACCACGTTCGAAAAGAAGCTCCGGAAACGATTAAATGGTTCTATGATAACGGCGTTGATATAAAAATTATCTCGGGCGATAATCCAATAACGGTTAGCGAGGTCGCGAAACGCGCGGGCGTTAAAGACGCGGATAAATTCATAAGTCTCGAAGGTATGACTGTCGCCGACGTTAGGAGTTTCGCGAAAGAATATACCGTTTTCGGGCGCGTTACCCCAGAGCAAAAACTCATTTTAGTTAAAGAACTTAAAAATAGCGGGCGAACTGTTGCGATGACTGGCGACGGCGTTAACGATATTTTAGCTCTTCGTGAGGCGGATTGCTCGATTGCTATGGCGACGGGTAGTGAGGCGGCGCGAAACGTCTCGCATCTTGTTCTCTTAGATAGCAATTTCTCGTCTATGCCGAGGGTTGTTATCGAAGGGCGGCGCGTCGTTAATAACGTTCAAAAATCAAGTTCGCTCTTCTTATTTAAAACTTTGTTTACGATTATGCTCGTCTTGTTCGCGATTTTCCAAAAAGATACGCTTTATATTTTCGAGCCGAAGAATATGTATATGTTAGAGTTCTTAATAATCGGTATGCCATGTTTCTTCTTGGCGCTTGAAATGAACTCCGCGCGGATTAAGGGTAAGTTTATCTTTAACGTCATAAAGAACTCCTTCTCGGGCGCGGTCGTCGTTGTGTTTAATATTTTATTGCTTTATGTGTTTGAAAATCTTAATCTCCTTGGCGTTAACCAAGATAACTTCTTAACTCTTTGTATCTTCTGCACGACAATAACAGGCTTCATGATGCTCTTTAAACTCGTTCAACCGCTTAACGTTTATCGCGGAATTTTAATTTCGGTCGTTGTCGTCCTCTTAGTTTTCTCGGTCTTCTATCTGGGCGGTTTCTTCGGGCTTGTTGCGCTTAACGAGTATAACGTTCTCTTACTTATTATTATAGCGCAAGCTTGTTATCCGATGGTTGCGTTCATAAATAACAGCCTCGCAAAAGTAAACTTGACAACGCAGTTTAAATAACATAAAATTATTAAATAATTGATTTTGGGGAACAATTAGAAAAGGAAGCAATATGAATAAAAACAAGGCTATCGCGAAATTCTGTGTTATTGCGGTGCTTGCCCTAATTGGGCTCGCCCTAACTTTTTGCAGTTTCGTTTTACCGTTTTCAACAACCCGTTTTAATGGTTTCTACGGCGCGATTGAGAAAAAAATGGGTATTGACCTTGCGGGCGGCGTTTTAGCGGTTTTCGAATGCGAACCAAACGGCTCCGGCGACCTTCAAACGCAAATGGACGCAACAATCTCGCGCCTCGAGCGAACCTTAACGGATAAGGGTTATGTTGAATCGACAATCCAAAAGCAAGGAACTAAGATTCGTATCGAAATACCGGGGCTTGAGGATAGCGAAGCCATTTTCGACGCAATCGGTGAGCCTGCGGAAATTGAGTTTAAGACCCACGACACGGAAGAAACCTTTATAACCGGCGAGCAAATAAAAAGCGTTGAAGTCGTAACTAATTCGGATTATGAGGTTGCGGTTCGTATAAATTTCACTAACGAAGGCGCGAAAGCCTTCCAAGACGAGGCCAAAAAAGCTTATGAAGCGGGCGAAGCCAGCATTAAGATTTACTCAAACGGCGAACTTATTTCGAGCCCAAGCGTTAAAAGCGCGGACGTCGGCGCGCAAGGATTCGCGGATATAACGGGAGGTTATACCCAAGAAACCGCCGAATCCTTTAAGATGCAAATCGACGCGGGGCTTTATGAGGTTAAACTCTCGGTTAATGAAACCAGCGTTATTCCGCCAACTATGGGAAAAAGCGCGTTGCTCGTCGGGCAGATTGCGGTTTTAGCGGCGCTTTTCGTTATCTTTGTTTTAATGGTTGCGCTTTATAAAGATTTGGGCTGGCTATCGAACCTTTCTATGGTTATATATTTCATCATCTTTATGTTCTTCCTCGCGGTTGTAGATAGCGTTCAACTGACCTTACCGGGTATCGCGGGTATAATTCTTTCGATAGGTATGGCAATAGACGCCAACATAATTATCTTCGAGCGCATAAAAGACGAGTTTAAAAACGGAAAACGAATGTCGACTGCGATTAAGGCGGGGTTCGATAAGTCGATTAAAACTATCTTAGACGCGAATATAACGACAGTTATCGCGGGCGTTGTGCTTTATATTTTAGGAACTGGCGCGATTAAGGGTTTCGCGATAACCTTACTTCTCGGCGTTTTGATTTCGATGTTTACAAGCCTTGTCATAACCCGCAGTTTCGCGAAACTTTACCTTTATATAAATAATAAAAACCCAAAACGCGTCGGCTTAAAAGCGCCGAAAGGCGAAGAGGCGGCGGCGGTTGTTGTTGCTCCGAAAACCCGCAAACTTAACTTAGGAGGGGCAAAATAATGAAAAAGTTTTTCGAGAAAGTTAAAAAAAGCGATTTCGAAATCGTTCGCCCAGCCCGAAAATGGGTTTGGTTTGCGCCCCTCGCGATTCTCGTTATTGCGCTTATCGTTTCCTCATTCTATAAATTCCAAATCTTTAACCTCGGGCTTGATTTTACAGGCGGAACGATTATTAAACTTACGGATAGCGAGATTGAGGACGACGAAAACGCTTATAAGGAAAGCATTTTAGATATTTTAGGTGAAAATGGCGTTGATAAAAATAAAGTCCAACTCGTTGTTGAGAAATCCAGCGGCGAAACGAGCCTTTCGGTTAAATATCCGAGCGTAAACGAAAAAACCGACGACGAAATGACGGAAATAAACGAAAAAATCATCGCGGATATAAAAGACGCGCATACGAGCGCGACCGTTTCAAACGCGGATACGATTTCGGCATCGGCGTCGAGCGAGAGAATTATAAACATTATAATCGCCGTTATGGTTTCGCTTCTTTGTATCTTGATTTATATGCTTTTCCGCTTTAAGTTTACGAACGGTATGGCGGCGGTCATCGCGCTTATTCATGACGTTATTATCATGGCGGCCTGCGTTTCGATTTTTAGGATTCAAATCAACTCGTCGTTCATCGCCGCGGCTATAACGATTGTTGCGTATTCGCTTAATAATACGCTCGTCTTGTTCGATAGGGTGCGCGATTACGAAAAAAATAATGACCCGCGCAGCAT
>JAISHI010000009.1 GCA_031262595.1 Christensenellaceae bacterium
TTATCCGCATAAAGCGAGTAAGAAACAAGCCAATCAACTGCTGGGAAATGGCGTTTATAAGCGAGCGCCGCCGAAAGTCCCCAAAAGACTTTAACGATACGAAGGGTTGCTTGCGAAACAGGCTCGGAAAGGTCGCCCCCCGGAGGCGAAACTGCCCCGATTGCTGTAATTGAGCCGATAAGCCCCTCGCTGCCTAAAACTTTAACTCGTCCTGCGCGTTCGTAGAATTCTGCAACACGGCTCGCGAGATATGCTGGATAACCCTCCTCGCCCGGTAATTCTTCAAGTCGACCACTCATTTCACGGAGCGCTTCCGCCCAACGCGAAGTTGAGTCAGCCATTATCGCAACGTTATAACCCATATCGCGGAAATATTCGGCGATTGTTATACCTGTATAAATCGATGCTTCACGCGCCGCAACAGGCATATCGCTTGTATTGGCGATAAGAACTGTTCGCTTCATAATAGGATAGCCGGTTTTTGCGTCAATAAGTTCTGGGAATTCGTTAAGAACGTCGGTCATTTCGTTTCCGCGCTCGCCACAACCGATATAAACAACGATTTCGGCATCGCTCCATTTCGCGATTTGATGTTGAACGACGGTTTTTCCGCTGCCGAAAGGGCCGGGAACTGCCGCAACACCGCCTTTCGCGATTGGGAACATCGTATCGATAACGCGTTGCCCCGTTATAAGAGGAACCGAGGTCGAGAGTTTTTGGTTAAATGGACGCCCTTTTCGAACAGGCCATTTTTGCAGCATTTGAACTTTTTTCGTTTCGCCGTCTGCGTCGGTTATTTCTGCGATATCGTCGAGAACTGTAAACGAGCCCGAACTAATTTTCTTGATTTTGCCCGAAACGCCGAATGGAACTAAAATTTTATGGATAACAACTTCGGTTTCTTGAACTGTTCCTAATATATCGCCCGCCGAAACAACGTCGCCAACTTTTTTCGAAGGAACGAACTCCCATTTCTTCTCGCGGTCGATAGAAGGAACTTGGATTCCGCGCGTTATGCGGTCGCCAGCAACTTCTCTAATCGTTGCGAGCGGTCGCCCGATGCCGTCATAAATACCGCTCATTAAGCCCGGAGCAAGTTCAACCGAAAGCGGCGAACCCGTTGAGATAACCTCGTCGCCAACGCCAAGCCCTGCCGTTTCTTCATAAACCTGAATCGAAGCGCGGTCGCCACGAAGTTCGATAATTTCGCCGATAAGTTGTTGTTTCGAAACCAAAACAACGTCGAACATACGCGCGTCCGCCATGTTTTCCGCGATAATAAGCGGGCCCGAAACCTTAACGATTCGCCCGACGTTTCCAACGCCTTGAACTTTATTTTCTGCTTTTTTAATTTCTTTCTTTTCCATAATTTACTCCTTGTTTTTCCTTTTAAACGTTTCCTATGCTGCCGATTGCGCGTTCGATATTTTTCTTAATCCTATCCATCGCGAACGAACTTGCTGTTGGGTCTTCCTCGTTTATGCGAACGCCGTTCGGGATTGGAAGAATGATTGGGCTGGTGAACGATGCGCGCTTATCTATAAAGTCCTCAACCTTTCGCGCCTCATTCTCGGTAATTAGGACTAACGCATACCCTTCTGCGCAAAACTTTTTTAGGTTCGCGAGTATTCCGGCAGGCGTTGTATCGCAATAGATTTCCATTCCAAGCGCTTTAAACGGCAAAACAATGTCTTTTTCGCCTATGACCGCAACGCGAATGCCCGTATTCTTATCAATTGAATCTGTCATAAAGCCCTCCTATGCTGTCCCTTATGCGGGCGTCGGTAAACCCGAACTTTTTCCCCATTAAGATGAGTTTAATAACTTGGAGTTCGACTTGTTTTATATTAAACCACCAAAAGATAATGTTTTCTTTAAATAGGTCGTCTTTATCCGTTTCGGTAATTTCGAGAAGCGCAAGTTCTTGCTCTTTTTCGAGTTTTTCGATTGTTGGGTTCTCGTGTTCGTCGAGTTCCATGTCAATATCGTCGATATCAATCTTCCCGCCAGCAACAAAATAGTCCTCAAGCTCTTGCCCGTTTCGTTTACATTTAAGCGCGGTTTTAAGGTTCGTATAATCCGCATCCGTCGAATAATATAAACGGAAGGTTTTATTTTTAAGTTTTTTCGCGTGCGCGGCAACGTCTAAGTAAAGTTCTTTGGTAAAGGCTGCGTCGATTTGTAGGCTCGTTATATCTTGAACTTTATCGAGAACTTTAAGAGTTTTCGCGAGTTTGCCCGGAAGAACAATTTTATCGAACTCGCTAACGTCGCGTTTAACCGCGAACGGATAAAGCGCCTCGTTAAGGTCAACTAGCCCGCGTTTAATTTTATAAAGAACCTTAATGTTGTGGTATTCGTATTTCGCTTTGATGCAATATTTTAAGTTTTTGTTTTTGCAAAACTCCTCTAATTGCTTAAAAACGGTTGCGCGTTCTTTGTCGATAATCTCGTCATCCTTAAACTCGCCTGTTCCCGAGAGCATTTCATCAGGTATTTGATAACCGCAATCTAAAAGAACTCGTGCGGCATCCCAAACGTTTTTAGCCGAAATCATCGCATGAATACGCGATTGCGTTAACATATATTTCCATGCGCGGATTTTTATTAGTGTTGTTGAATAAACATCAACCATTTTCGCACTCCTCCTTTATTTGTTCACGGTTTATGTTGATGGAAACCGTGGAAAACATTTTTTTAAAATAGTATTTTCGCAACTTCAAGCATCTTATCGTCGGCGATTTCTTTTAAAAGCGTTTCGAGCGTTAAGTCAGTATCGTAAGTCGCGCCCGAGATAGTAATCCCCGATTTAACTTTTGGGCTAACTGCGCGTTTTAAACCCTTAACGGAAAGCCCCTTAATAAATTCCTCCGTTAAAACTTTCTCGTCTTTTTTCGAAACTAAAATCGTATCGCCGCTCTTCGCAAACTTTTTAACGAGCGCGGATATAAGGCTCTTCGTCGCCGCTGCGCTCTCGCCGCTGATTTCGGCTTTCGCGCTTTCGAAAACTTCGTTAAGCGCGTCTTGTTTTTGGTTAATAATGGTTTTCCCACTCTCAACCTTAACCGCCATTTCTGCGCGCGATTTTTGAAGTTCAATCGACGCCTTAACGCTCTCAACCGTTCGCGTTTTTTGCGCGTCTAATTCTTTTTTCGCGTCCTCGATTTGGCGCGCCGAAAAAAGTTTAGCGTTTGTTTCGATTTGAACCGCCTCTTGTTTCGCATCTTCTACGATGCTCTTAATAAATTCTATTTCTTCCATTTTAAGCTCCTTAAAAAGTTTTCTAGCCTAGTTTAATTTGACTTACGCTTGGATAAGCGCAGGGTCGCCAGTTATCATCATAACTGCAAGTATCGAAACGATGAAACCGAAAAGGTTGAAAAGCTCCGAGATAACCGACATCGTAAGCGCACGCCCCGAAAGTTCGCCGTTCTTCGCAATCATCTTAACGCCAGCCTCGCAGACTTTACCTTGCGCCATTGTTACGAACAAGTCGCAAAGCCCAACTGGACAGCAAGCCGCAAGTAAAATAATACCGCCGGTTACGGTTGGAACTGCTCCGCCCATAACTGTTGATAAGATAACCATAAACCCAACAACGAAACCATAAAGACCAGCCGATGTTGGAACAAGTTGCAGAACAAGCGTCGAAGCAAATTTTTCAGGTTGTTCAGCAGCAACTTTTGCCGAAACCTTTTGAACGCCAGCAACACCAATGCCGGCCCCAATACATGGAAGTGCAACTGCAATCGTTGCGCCAAATAAAGCAAATACTAATCCCATATTGTTTTTTTAAATCCTCTCTTTTTTTTATTTTTTTGTTTTTTGTTTTAATGAAGTTGTTTAATTTAACATATCCCCACTTGTAAGCATCATAACTGATAAGATTGAAATGATGAAACCGAAAAGGTTAAATAATTCCGTTATAACTGACATCGTTAGCGCCCTTCCCGAAAGTTCGTCGTTCCTCGCAACCATCTTAACGCCTGCCTCGCAAACTTTCGATTGGTATAAAGTCACTCCCCCGACGGTTAAGGCAACTGGCAAGCACGCCGCAAACAAAATCAATCCTGACATTATTGATAAGTTCGCCGCATCGCTCATAACGGTGTTTAATAGCACCATAAACCCGACAACAAACCCGTAAAGTCCTGATGATGTTGGAATGAGTTGCAACACCAATGTTTTCGCGAATTTGTCTGGGTCCGCCATAACGACTTTCGCCGATACGCTTTGAACCCATGAAATACCTATCCCAGCCGCTGCACAAGGCAGTCCAACCGCGAGCGCTGCTCCTAGCAACGCAAATGCTAATCCCAATTACCCTCCTTTTTAGTTTTGTCAAAAGCAATCTTATCGAATTTATCCGCGTTGGCGGAATTCTAAAGGCTTGCTAAGACATCACCACTTGTGAGCATCATGACGGATATAACTGAAACGATGAAACCGAAAAGGTTAAAAAGTTCCGAGATAACCGACATTGTTAGGGCACGTCCAAGCATTTCGTCGTTTTGTCCAACTAAAACTACGCCTGCCGTACAAACTTGTGCTTGGAAAAACGGAATTGCGCCGACTGTGAACGCCACAGGCAAGCAAGATGCGAACAGAACTAATCCAGCAACTGGCGACAAGAGTGCCGCGCTAGATCCAGCCATAACAGTGTTCAACATAACTAAGAACCCGACAACGAATCCATAAAGCCCCGCTGCTGTTGGCACAAGTTGAAACACGAGTGTCTTGCTGAATTTGTCTGGGTTTTCAGCCGTAACTGCTGCCGCTGCCGATTGAACCCACGAAATTCCTGTTCCCGCCGCTGCGCAAGGCATTCCAACCGCAAGTGTCACGCCCAGTAATGCAAAAGCTAATCCCACTAAATTCCTCCTTTTAATTTTTTTTATATATAACAGGTTTCCCCGATTATACCGATGGAATAATCCTTGTATACTTCATCTTTGAGCCAACCGGAACGAAAGCCGTTCCGTCGCCCGTATAGAACTTACTAAAGAACTCGATAAATTGAAGTCGTGCGTTATGAACGTAAGTCGAAAGCATACCAAGCCCGAGGTTGAAGCCATGAAAGACAACAGTAACAACTAAGCCGATAACTATGCCGAAGAGGCTTGTCCCGAAAATTCCGCCGAGGGTGTTCGCCAACATTCCAATAACCGCGCCCGCGATACCGATACCAAACAAACGCGCATAAGAGAGGATATCGCTAAAGAAGTTAAGAAGTCCGTATGCCCCGCCCATAACGCCGGTGACTTTTCCCATGATGCCTTTCGCGTTTCGGCCATTGAACAATAATGTTCCCGCTAAACCTACTAATAAGAAAATCATTGCAGGGGTTTGAAGATATGGCGCTATAAAGTTAATGCCGTCAACTGCCCATTTTGGGTCTTGGAACTTTAAGAGCCCTAAGGAAAGCGATGGGAAGAAGAGCATTAAGCCGATGAACATTATGAAACGAGGGAGCGCGCCGAGCCATGCGTCGCCTTTTCGGTTTTGCTTTAAATTATTTACGAACGAGAGGAAGAAGCCGACAGCGAGTTGGATAATCCCGAGGAACAATGAGAGCGCGAGATAGAAAGTTGCGTGATAGATTGGGTCGATTGGGGCTTCGTTAAAGAATTTGAGTGTGCTGTTTTCGCCGTATTGCGAGCCGAACCCTCCGAAGAAACTGTTAAATACAAATCCCCATATAATAGAAGAGATTGCGCCGATACAGAACACGCGGATGAGCAAGTTTTTCGGTTTGCCTTTCTTTTTTGCGCGCATAATCATAAAGAACGTTATCGCGAACATGAGTAAGCCATAACCAACGTCGCCGAGGAAGACACCAAAGAACAAGAAATAGAAAAAAGCAACAAATGGGTTTGGGTCCATATCGGTTTTACCAGGTTGCCCATACATTCCCGTAATCGCGCCGTATGGCTCAACAAGAACGCTATTTTTCGTTAAGGTTGGAGGGTTTTCGCCCTTGGCTGGTTCTTCGAAATTAACGATAACTTCTTTATCAACAGCTTTTAATACCGAAACAACGGCTTCCGAATCGCGTTTTGTTGCCCAACCGTTTATTATGAAACAAGTTGGCGTTGTTTGCGTTTGTGCTGATAAGTCGTGCGTGTCGAGCGCGTCAACGAGATAGTCATGGAAACATTTAAGTAAGCGAATTTCTTCCGCATTTAAAATCATTTCGTTAAGCAGCGAAACGCGTTTGCGTTCGAGGTCAACCATATGCGTTTGAAGGTCGGCGATGCGTTTAACGACGGTTGTATCGAACGAGAATGTTATTTTAGAAAGTCCATATTGTTCGATTTTTGAGGCCTCTTCTTTATTTTTGATATGGCTCGCAACAACTATATAAGAAGAACCCTTTTTAGGCGAAGGTTCGCTTTGGACAACGATTTCGCTAGACGCGCTAACTTCGGCTTGATATTTTTCGAGTTGCTTATCGCTTATAACGCCCGCAACCGCATAGATATGCGCCGAGGATTTAACTTGGTTCATTGGGAGCGGAAAGGAAATAAACGGACGGATTGCGGCGATTTCTTTTTTCGCGCTTTGATAATCCATAACGCAAGTATTGTACGCAACTTGATGCGCTTCGAGTGCGCCGATAAGTTCCTCTACTTTATTTTGTTTTTCTTTTGTTTCTTGGAATTTATCGTAAGTCATCATCGGCTTTTCGCCCCAAACGTCTTTATCCGCGAACGGCTTTTCGTTTTCGATAACGGCTTTTTTATTTTTCTTTTTATAGTTTGTTATATTTTTCTCGGCGTTTTTTGCGATGCCCATCGCGGTTGTTATGCGTTGGATAAACGCTGGATAGCCCGCGAGTTCGTCCTCGCGTTTAATTTCGGCTTTTGAAACTTGACTCGTTGAAACGATTTGAAAAACACCGCTTTTTTTAAGCGCACTAATACTTTTTTTAAGCCCATTGATCTTTCCGACAACAGTTACTTTTTGCATTGCAAGTTTCATTTCTCTTTAACCTCTTAATTTCGTAAATTTTTGTTCCTTATATATAGAAAGAAAACGCTAATTTAAAGATAGCGTTTTTTAAACTCCGCTAAGATAAATTTCTTAGCCTCTTCCATTTTCTTTTTGTCGACTTTAAGTTGCGTTGCGTCGGCTGGTTTAACGCCTTCCGCCGCGGCTGCTTTTTCTTTTAAAACCTTGATTTCCGCAGAAACCTTCGTTTGGTTTTCCTCGCGCATTTTTTCAATTTTAACAATCGTTTCCGCCTCGATTGCGTTGGCGCGCGCCTCTGCGTCGGCGATAATTTGGAGCGCATTTCGTTCCGCCTCGTTTATTTTTTCAAAAATTTCTGCATTTATCATAAGGGTAATTTTAAACCCTACCTTAAAAAAGGTCAAGGGCATTTTATAAAAAACTTCTTATCCATTATAAAATTTTTAATAATAAAGATTTAAGTTGTTTAACCTAGCCAAATTTAAATACTCCTAACTAGTTTTGAGCGGATTTTCGAGATAGAAAACCCGCCTAAATTATGCCCGCAACCGCGCTTTGACGGTTTGCTCGCCAAGTATTCGCGAGATCTCATAAAGGTCAGGCGTGTTTTCTTTGCCGGTTATTTTCTTTCTAATGATTTGCGAGATATCGGCGATGCTTCCTTTATATTGCTCTGGGTTCGCTTTAAAATCTTTGCCGTTATCCGCGAAACCAAACTCCCTCGCGACGCGTTTCATTTTCTCGAACCAAGCCGTTTTATCGTCGGCGGCGGAATAAAGTTCGGCATAACGCGCTAAAATCTTTGCCCCCTCCCCCTCTGCGCGAGGCGCAACAAAATCGTCGAAGATATAATCGTAAAGCGTCAAAATATCGCTAAACTTAACGATATCTTTTCGTGGTTTTGGAGTTTCGCGGTCGATAGCGCAAACGGCGAGAACTTTATCAAGGTTGGGTAAATTTTCACCAAAGAAATTTATAACCGCCAACTTTGTTTGCGCGTTCGAATATGCGCCGATTATATTTTTAGAGATATTATCTAGTTTCGGCATATCTAAGAGCGGATTATTTGAGCCGATTTTTTCTATTTTAAATTTAAACTCGTCGCGCGGCGCAGTTGGGTTTTTTATGCGCCAAATTTCGAAGTCGGTATTATAAATTGTCATTAAATATTCGAGTATCGCCTCGGTTGGATAGCCCTCCTTAAGTAAATTTTCAACAAGCGCTTCTTTATCCTTTCGTTTTGATAGTTTGCGCTTGCTCTCGCCCTCTTGGACGCAAATAACAGGCATATGTAAGTAAGTTGGCGGAGTTAACCCCAAAAGTTTAAAGAGTTGAAGGTGTTGCGCGGTCGAAATGAGCCATTCCTCGCCGCGGACAACGTGCGAGATGCCCATAAGCGTATCATCGACGACGTGCGCAAGGTTATACGGAGGGATTCTGTTGCTTTTTAAGATAACGACGTTGTTAGTTTCGACCGGCAAACTCATCTCGCCCCGAACGCCGTCGCACCAAGCAATTCGGTCGCTCGGATTAAATAAATCGAAGTTCGCGCGCAGCGCCCAAGGCTTACCTTGCGCTAAATTTTCTTTAACCTCGTCGAGAGTTAGGTTTTTACAGCTCGCATATTTCCCGTAATAGCCGGTTTTATCGCCGCTTTTAACTTGGTTCTCGTGTTGTTCCGCCAGTTTTTCCTCGCTACAAAAACAAGGATAAGCCTTCCCCTCCTCTACGAGCCTTTTCGCAAACGCTTTATATATAGGAACGCGTCGCGATTGGATATACGGCGCATATGCCCCATAATCCTTTTCACCGTCAAACCCCTCGTCAAACGAAATGCCGAAAACTTTAAACGCCTCGATAAGCCTTTTTGTCGCGTCTTTAACCTCGCGCTTATTGTCGGTATCCTCAACGCGGAAAAGACAAACTCCCCCGAGCGCGTTTGCGAGCGCCTTATCAACAACCGTCATGCCGAGCGTTCCGAGATGCATATAGCCTGTTGGGCTTGGCGCGATCCGAGTCGCCGGCGTTTTGCGCTTTGGATAAATTTTAAAATAATCTTCCGGCGTTTCCTTAATATCGGGAAACAATAAATTTGCTAACTCTTTACTCATCTTTTTTCCTTAAATTTTTCTTTTTCAAACTCTTCTTTTTCAAACTCTTCTTATATATAGATTCCGGCATCGCCGATTTAAATCCTCGCGCCGCCAACGCCCCTAGCCTACATCGGCAATCTTTGTTTTCTAAGCTCGCTGACTTGGTTTATAACCTCGTTTACACAAGCGATAACAAGGTCCTCCGTCATTTCAGGGTCCTCAGGGTCGAGCGCCTCGGGTTTTATTTTTAGGTTAATGAGTTCGTAAGCCCCCGTCATCTCAACCTTAACCATATCGCCGCCAACACTGGCTTCGATAACGGTTTCCGCAAGTTCCTCTTTCGTTTTTTCGATTTGTTTTTGCATTTCTTGGGCTTGGCGCATCATCGCTTGCATATTTCCGCCGCCGCCCATGCCGCCCATTTTTTGAAAATTTGCCATAAGTTAATTTACGCCCTTACGAATGAATTTGCAACCTATCTTTAAAGATGTCCATAAGTTCGTTGCTGTGGTTTTCTGCGCAGGCGATGATTTTAGGTTCAAGAATTACAACGACGCCCTGCCCTGCGGTTTTTTCGAAAAAATCTTTTCGCGAACTTAATAAACTAAACTCCGCCGCCGTTTTCGGTGAGAGATAGATTTTATCCTCTTTAAACTCGAAAATGTTCGGCGTATCGAGAACCGCGAAAAGTAAGTTTTCCCCGCTCGTTCGGGCGGTGTGGATAACTTTTGCCCAAATTTTTTCGATATTAAGTATTAAATTATCTTTTTGCGGTGAGTTATCCACATTTTCCTCTAATATATTTTCAGTTTTTTTTTAGTTGCGGAAAGGATCGCCGTTGCCTCGAAAAGTTTGCCCGCGGAATTACTGTATTTAATCTCGAACTCTAATGTTATAAAATTTTCGAGCGCGGTAGACAAAACTTCTCGCGCGGCGGCATCCGTTTCCTTAATAAGTTCTTCCTTAATAATGTCGATAAAGTCGCGAAGAACTATAACCGCGTTCGTCGCCTCCGCAAAGATTTTTTCGCAAAGGTTCGAAATCTCCCCGAATTCTGCGTTTTTTATTGCGGAAAGAAGTTTTTTAAGCGATTCGATACTCGCCGAGCCAATTATCTCGCGCACGGTTTTTTCGGTTATGTCTTTAGAATACGCAAGAACCATATCTGCGAACGACAGCATATCTCGAACGCTGCCTTGCCCTTGTTTCGCGATAAGTTTAAGACTTTCGTCGTCGAATTTCGCGCCTTCTTTTTCTAAAATCCCTTTTAAATGTTTTTGTAAATTTTCGAGCGATACAGTTCTAAAATCGAACCGCAAGCAACGGCTTTGGATCGTGGCAGGCACTTTTTGGGCTTCTGTTGTGGCTAGGATGAAGATTGCGTGCTCTGGGGGTTCTTCTAGGGTTTTTAAGAATGCGTTAAATGCGCCCGTCGAAAACATATGAACCTCGTCGATTATATAGACTTTTTTCGTTCCCGAAACCGGCGGAAATTTAACCTTGTCGATGAGTTCGCGAACGTCATTAACACTGTTATTGCTCGCAGCGTCAAGTTCAAAAATGTCGAGTTCGCCGCCGCCGTTATTTATTTCGCGCGCAAAAATCTTCGCAACGCTGGTTTTCCCTGTTCCGCGCGTTCCGCAAAATAGGTAGGCATGGGCGGTTTGCCCGTTTTTTATTTGGTTTTCAAGCGTTTTAATAATGAAATCTTGCCCAACAACCTCGCCAAAATTCTTTGGGCGATATTTTCGATAAAGCGATACCATTTCGCTCATTATTTTAACCCTCCTTTGTTATAAATATTTTTATAGTTATTATTTATTTTTGTTTTAAATTGTTCTACGTGGAACATTTTTGTCGCGCGTTTTCGTAAATTGTTCTACGTGGAACAATTTTACGGCTTGCCTTGCCGAGCGAGAAACTCTTCCGCGAGTTCTCGGTATGCTCGCGCACCGCTGCTGTTTTGGTCGTAATGGTTGATTGGTTTTCCAAAGCTTGGCGCTTCGGCGAGGCGGACGTTTTGCGGAATATAAACGTTAAAGACTTTCCGCCCGAAAAATTTCAACATCTCATTAGAAACTTTTTCGTTAAGTTTGCTGCGCCTATCGAACATAGTTAACAGGACACCCTCTATATCGAGCACGGGATTTAAACCTTGCCTGCGGATTATGCGGACGCTGTTTATGAGTTGTGCAACGCCTTCGAGAGCAAAAAATTGGCATTGGATAGGTATTATGAGCGCATCGGCACTCGTTAAGGCGTTTATTGTTAGTAGCCCTAAGCTTGGCGGACAATCGATAACAATATAGTCATAACTATCGCGCGCTTTAATTAACGCATTCTTTAAAATCCGCTCGCGCCCATTAACGCGCACAAGTTCAACCTCCGCGCCGGCTAAGTCGTTCGTCGCCGGCAAGACGTCTAGGTTTTTATATTGCGTTTTCCTTATAATCTCATCAAGTTCCGCGCTTTCGCACATAATATCGTAAAAGGTTCGCATGCCCTTATGCTTTTCGATGCCGACGCCACTCGTTGCGTTTCCTTGCGGATCCATATCAACAATTAAAACTTTCTTGCCCCTTTCCGCCAAACAAGACGACAAGTTAATAGTTGTTGTCGTTTTCCCGACGCCGCCTTTTTGGTTTGTTATCGCAATTATTTTAGCCATACCTTATAATAATAGAAACAAAAGCAAATTACAAGCGCGAAAACTCCGTCGCGAAAATGTTCTACGTGGAACATTTTTCAAAACCCAAGCCCCAATTGTTCTACGTGGAACAATTTGGAGAATGCGCGCGCAAAATTGTTCTACGTGGAACATTTTTAAAATTGCTTTACTTTACAATTAAAAACTCTTATATGTTTAATATGGAAAAAAACGAAAAATTAGGTCGCGGATTCGAAGCCTTATTTGGGCAATTCGATTTCGCAGACGACGAAAAATTTGTTCCACGTGGAACAATTTCAAAACAAGAAAAAGCGCCCGAAACACAAAATGTTCCACGTGGAACATTTGAGCCGCAAGAGGTTGATATCTTGCTTATCGATAATAACACGCGGCAACCTCGCAAACGGTTTGACGAGGAAAAATTAAATGAACTTGCCGAAAGTATACGCGAACACGGCGTATTTCAACCTATCTTATTAAAGAAGGTTGGCGTTAGATATATGATAGTTGCGGGCGAGCGTCGCTTCCGCGCCGCTCGAATCGCAGGACTTAAAAGTATTCCGGCGATAGTTAAAGATTTTACAGAACGCCAAATCGCGGAAGTTGCGATTGTCGAAAATTTACAGCGCCAAGACCTAAACGAGGTTGAACTCGCGCGCGGAATCCGCCAACTTATGGAGGATTATGAATTAACCCAAGAGCAAGTTTCCTTACGGCTCGGAAAAAACCGCAGCAGCGTCGCGAATACTTTGCGCATTTTAAACTTCCCACAAGAAATCCAAGAAATGATTATCGCGGACAAATTAACCATGGGGCACGTTAAGGCGCTCGGCGCACTAACGGACAGGGCAGAGCAAGTTCGGCTTGCAAAAGATGTTTTTGAGAAGGGTTTATCGGTTCGGGCGCTTGAATTTATGATTGCGATGAAAAACAGCACCAAATCAAAAAAACCTAAACTCGTCGACCTCGAACTTAAAGAATTCGAAAAAGTTTTAAAAAAATCGCTCGCAACAAAGGTTCAAATCAACGGCGACACAGAACACGGAAAAATCATTATCGATTATTATACGCGCGACGACCTCGACCGTATAGGTGAAATCTTAAATAGGTTTTCTAAAAAATAATTACAAATTGTTCCACGTAGAACAATTTTAAAACCCATTAAAATTAATTATAATTACTATAAATTTATTTTAATATTATCTTCTTGACAAAATTCGTCAAATTTGTATATAATTTTTACATGATTACAGATATAATTATTTGCTTACTTGTTTTGATTTTTGCTTCAATTTGCGGCTTGCGTGGCTTCCTTAGGAGCGCACTTAAACTCATAACAAGTTTTATTGCGCTTATTGCGGCGATTTTCCTCGCACAACCTGTTGCGGTATTCCTTAATGATAAATTCGGCTGGGCTGGCGCAATGGATGCGTGGTTTGAAAATGTGCCTATGATAACCGGCGCAATCGCCCTCTACGTTTTTACGGCAATCGCGCTCTTTATTGTTATAAGAATTGTATTACTCTTTGTTGATAAGTTCTTCGTTATGCTTAGAAAGAGCGCCGTCATTAGACTTGTTGACCGAATCTTAGGTTTTGTCTTTGGACTTGCGCTTGGCGCGGCGATTGTGTTCGGGCTTATGTTGTTGCTTCCTGTTATAGAAGGACTTCCATTCATGCCTGATGACTTAACTAATATGTTATTCTACGCAACCGACGGCCCGAACGCAAATGGACTTATAGGTAAGCATGTGTATCAATTTATGTTAGATTTTATCGCGCCAACTTGGGAAAATATTACTGCGACTGTTTCTGCTGCAATGAATTTAAAATAACTTCGCCTTTACTTATATTAAAAATTTCGGCGCCGACTTCGGCGTCGTTTTTTTCCGTCGTTGTTATAATACATTGAACCCCGCGCGTTAATTCGATAAGTTTCGCCCGCCGATTTTCGTCGAGTTCGCTTAAAACATCGTCTAATAAAAGTATCGGTGTTTCTCCCGTAATCTCTTTAAAAAATTGCAACTCGGCGAGCTTAATTGATAGAGCAGCGGTGCGCTGTTGACCTTGGCTGGCGAAGGAGCGGACGTCCCGAGTATTTATCGAAATCTTGATGTCGTCGCGATGTGGGCCAATTGTGGTGGTTTTAAGACGTGTGTCTTTTTCGCGCGCGTTAATTAGAGCAGTTTCAAAACTACTTTCGCCGCAAGAATTTTCGTAAGAAATTTTTATAATCTCTTCGTTATTCGTAAAAACGCTGTGAACATCTTGGAGCCTTTTTTCGATATTTTTTAGAAACTTTATGCGTTTCGAGATAAGGTATTCGCCGACGGCAATTAAACTCTTATCCCAAATCTCGAGCCCCGATTTAATATCCTCGGTTTGGCTTTTGAGTAGGGCATTTCTTTGCGCGAGGATTTTATTATATTTAATGAGTGCGAGAAAATAATTTTTATCGAGTTGCGAAATATCAATATCCATGAAACGCCTGCGGTCGCTCGGCGCTTCCTTTATAAGTTTGAGTTCGTCCGGCGAAAAGAAAACGCAATTAACTTGCCCCATGAGCGACGAGACCTTTTGGATTGGAACTCCGTTTATTTTTATATATTTTTTCCCGTCTTTATAAGAAACTTCTATTAAAACCTCGCCGAAATCTTTTTGTGTCGTAGCCTCGATTTTATAAAAGTCGCTATCGAAGTTAATAAGTTCTTTATCTTTATTTGTTCGCCAGCCGCGCCCGACGCAGATTATAAAAATCGCTTCTAATAAATTCGTTTTGCCTTGCGCGTTAGGGCCAACAAAAAAATTCAAACCTTCGCCGAGAATTATCTCGGTTTGTTTATGATTCCTAAAATTTTGGACAACGAGTTTTTTTATAAACACAACCTAAAAATACCACGCAAAAAGTTTTTCCGCAAGTTATGTATAAAACATTTCCCGCTTGTCAAATATCAAATTTAAGGAGGAAAGAAATAAAAATGACAACTCAAATTAGACAAGCAACACTTACCGAAAGAAACAAAAAAAGGGCAGTGGGGGTGATTGCCGCGCTAACGCTAACCCTGGTCGCGCTCATCGCGGTTTTCGGGGCGGTGATTGGCTTTAAGGCAGACGTTCCAGTCAACGCGCCACCGGGGGAGACACCGTCAAATCCAGACAATCCGCCAGCGAACACGCCAATCGTTTTTGAAATGCCGGTTTCAGGGAGCGAATGGCAACTTCTTAAAGAGGCGAGTTTCAGTGAACTCCAATTCAACACGACGGCTAACCGTTGGGAGGCTTGCAAAGGTTATGTTATTGGGGCGAGCGAAGGAACTGCGGTTGTTGCGCCATACGCAGGAACGATTGAGAGCGTTTTAGAGAGCAAACTCTACGGCACGCAAATAACAATCGCACATGCAGACGGGCTTAAAACCGTAATTTCGAGCCTTGACAAGAACGTTCTTGTTGCTGCGGGGCAAAGCGTCGCGAAGGGTCAACAACTAGGCACAGTCGGGACAACCGAAACTGTCGAAGAGTTCGAAACGCCACACGCACGCGTTGAACTTTATAAAAACGGCTCAAAAATCAACCCAAACACCTACATTGATTTCGGCAACAAATAAAAACGCGCCAACAAGTTAATAACTTAATCAAATTAAAAACTTTCTCATATAAATTTATGTGGGTAAGTTTTTTTTATTTATGGTTGTTTTCGGCGTTTTTTATATGTGTTTGTCCGCGCCGGAAAGCGTTTTAGAAGTTTGCCTTAACGCTAGCGCAAGTTCAATCTCGATGGCGGTTGTGCTACTCGGGATTTATATGTTTTGGATGGGTTTATTACAAGTCGCGAAAGATGCGGGGCTAATCGAAAAATTAGCGCGGCTTATGCGCCCATTTTTACGGTTTTTGTTTGGTAAACAATCCGCGCAAACAAACGAATATATCGCGACAAACATAAGCGCGAATCTTGTTGGCGCGGGCGGAGCAGCGACGCCGGCGGCAATTAACGCGATGGCGGAACTCGAAAAAGAGGCTAACGTTAACGCAAAAACGCCAATTTCACGCGCAACGCCGCCAATGATTATGCTTTTTATCTTATCCGCAACCGCAATCCAACTCTTACCAACTACAATAATAAGTATTTTATCTTCAAACGGCGCAACAAACCCAGAGAAAATAATCATGCCAACAATTTTAGTTTCCGTCGCCGCGACAATCCTCGGCGTCTTTTTAGTTAAGTTGTTTTGCGCAAACATACGGGGGCAGGGGCGAGAGCGAGAACAAAAACAAGAGCAAAAGCGGGGTAGCACAAAATGAGCGTTTATATAATCCCGTTTTTTATTTTGTTTGTTTTTATTTTTGCGTTTTTCAAAAAGGTCGACGCCTATAAATCTTTTTCGAGCGGGGCAGCCGACGCACTAAAACTCATTTTAGATATTTTACCGTTATTAGCAACGATATTTATCGCGATTCAAATTTTTACTGCGAGCGGTCTTCTTGACATTTTTAGCGTAATGTTGTCCCCAATTTTCGAATTTTTTGGTATTCCGCGCGAACTATCAACCTTTATAATAATAAAACCGTTTTCCGGCAACGGCAGTTTAGTTTTATTTAACGAAATCGTCGAAACTTTCGGCGCGGACAGTTATATAACGAAAACCGCGAGCGTTATCGCTGGGAGTAGTGAAACAATTTTTTATACTTCCGCGCTTTATTTTTCAAAAACAAAAATTAAAAACTTAGGCTTTGCGCTACCGATTGCGGTTTTAACAACTTTTTTCGCGAGTGTTTTAGCCGCGTTTGTTTGTCGGTTTATTTAAAGTTATATAAAAATGCGGTTAATCTAAACCGCGTTTTTTAAATTCTTTTAACTTAATTTTCATCATTAAAATTAACCGCGGCGTTAAGTCTGTCTGCGATATCATCGATTGAAAACTCGCCGTTATCAAACTTTTTAACATAAACTTTATTTTCTTCGGGTTGTTTAATCTCGACTGGGTTTTCAATTAGTTTTTCAATTTCTTTTAGTTCTTCAATAGGCGCTTCAATAATAATTTTTTTAATTTCTTTAATTATTTCTTTGGCTTCTTTTTTAACTTCTTTAATTTCTTTAATTTTAGGTTTGGTTTCGGTTTTAATAGTTTCTTTCATTATTATTTTATTTTTAATCGTGTCAAAAATTCTTTGCGAAACTTTTTTAAAACTCTTTAAAGATTCAAACCAAACTAATAAAACCTCATTAGGTTTAAACTCTTCAAATATTTTTTCAATTCTATTAAAATTTTCTTTTGATTTAAAATATTCAAGGAACTTAACGTAAATTTGAAGACTAAATTCATTAACTTGTTCTAAATAATTATCACAAATAAACTCGAAAAACTTTTCCTCATATTTCGCGTCATCAGGAATCATTAAAGCATTTTTTTGTAAATAACAAAGTTCTTTTAAAACAATAGTATCATGTCTACCTAATTTAAAACGATATGCCATATTCTTCCCCCAATTAACTTAACTATATAAAGTTGACTTCTTTTTTGCAACTTAAATTTAAATAGATAAAAATATAGTTTAGATAGATTAAATATTTATTTTTATATTATATATGTGAATATGTGGAAAACTATTTTAAAAATCGGTTTTGAAGATCTCCGGCGCCGACCAAAATTATAGCATCAAAAGCGGTTTTTTGTAAGAAATTTTTAAGGTTTTCTATATTTTTAAAATATTTTTTATGTACCTGGTGGGCGAGGTCGCTCGCTTTTCCGTTTTTAATGGGTTTCTCGCGGGCAGAGTAGGTTTCAAATAACGCGCAACTAAGCGGTTTTAAAACCGCAACAAACTCATCAAAAAGCGCGAGTGTTCGGCTAAAAGTATGGGGTTGGAAAACGAAAAATGGTTTTTTGAAAGTTAATTTCGCCATTTCGATTGTTGTTTTTATCTCGGTTGGATGATGAGCGTAATCATAAATTATGGGTCTATTTAAAAACTCTCCAATTTTTTGAAAACGACCTTCGATTCCTTTATAGTTTTTTAAATTTTGCGCGATTTCGTTAAGGTTAACTCCTTGTGAAATCCCGACCGCCGCCGCAGTTAGCGCGTTATAAATATTATGTTTTCCGAAACAATTTAAAAAAACATTCTCACGCCCGTTTTTATAAACTAAATCAAAACTCATGCCATTTTGCGCGAAATTTATATTTTCCGCCATAACGTCGCTTAATTTATGTATCCCGAAAGTTAAAATATTTTTTGATTTAATCTCGCGGCTGTTTATATCGTCATTACTTTTAATAAGAAGGCTTGCTTTATCAGCGAAAAATTGAAACGTTTTCTTAATCTCGCTTAAATCCTTATAACAATCTAAATGATCCGCGTCGATGTTTGTTATAACGACAATATCGGGGTTAAGCGACAAAAAACTTTTCTTATATTCGCAAGCCTCGGTTAAAAAAATTTCTTTTCCGCCGAAAATAAAGTTATTATTCGCGCCTAAAATATTCGCGCCGTTATGAACAGTCGGGTTTAACCCAGAGAGAACGCAAGCCGTCATCGCGGTTGTCGTGCTTTTGCCATGCGTGCCTGAAACCGCGATTTGCGTTTTATATTCGCTTGAAATTTCGGCTAAAAGTTCCTCGCGGCGCAAAATTGTTAAATTTTGTTTGCGCGCTTCTTTAAGTTCTTCGTTTTCGTTGCCGATTGCGCCGTTAAAAACTACGATTTCCGCGCCTAAAACATTCTCTTTTTTATGCCCGAAAAAAACTCTCGCGCCATTTTTGGTTAATAATCGCGTTTTCTCGTTTTGTTGCGTGTCGCTACCTGAAATAATTGCCCCCTCGCGCAAAACAAAAAAGGCGAGGGCAGACATAGAAATTCCGCCGATGCCTACAAAATGAATTTTCTTATTAAAAAACCGCATAATTCAATTTATGCGGTTTAAATTCGTTTTGATTTAAATTAGATAGCCGTATATCCGCCGTCGACGGGAATAACTGCGCCCGTTATAAACGAGGCCTCGTCGCTCGCTAAAAACTTAACTAAATTCGCGACTTCGACGTCTTTCCCGAGCCTGCCGATTGGGTGTTTCGAAATTAACCAATCTTTTTGCTCTTTTGTCATCTTTTCGAGTAACGGTGTATCGATATAACCGGGGCAAACTGAGTTAACTCGAATGCCATCTTTCGCGTAAGCAACGCCCGCGCGCGTTAAATTGTTAACTCCGCCTTTCGCAGCCGTATAAACAGGCGAGGTTGGCTCAGCGACAAGCCCTAAAACCGACGACATGTTTATAATCGAACCGCCGCCATTTTTAAGCATCGCGTTAATCGCGTATTTATCGCAAAGGAAAACGCCCGTTAGGTTAACGCCGATAACGCGTTGCCAATCTTCGAGCGACTTCGTATGAAGTAGTCCCGCCTCGCCGATTCCAGCGTTCGCAACCATTATATCGAGTTTGCCGAACTTAGTGACGGTTTCGTCAACTAAATTCTTTACTTCTAACTCATTACTAACGTCGGTTTTTATAAAGATAAAATTCTCGTGTAGTTGTTTTTGAACATCTTCGCTTATACGAATATCTGCGATAACAACTTTCGCGCCGCTTTTAAGAAAAACCTCGGCGCAACTAAGCCCGATTCCGCTTCCGCCGCCAGTTATTATCGCAACTTTATTTTTTAATTCCATAATTTAATTTTTCCCCTAATTGTATTTTAAAAAACCCCCGAAAATATTCGAGGGCATATCTTTAAAGTAAACCCATTTGTTGCGCGCGCTTAACCGCAACTTTGAGTTCGCGTTGATGTTTTGCGCAAAGCCCAGTTTGACGAGCAGGCAGGATTTTGCCGTTTTCTTGAACGAAGCGTTTAATTCGCGCGTCTTTATAGTCTATATAAAGAGGGCGTTTTTGTTCGTCTTTTTCTGTGCAAAAATTGCAAACCTTTTTAACAGGCTTTTTGTCTATGCGAGGCTTGCGTGGCGCGCGTTTTTCGTCGCTGTTCGCGCCGGAAAGTTTCGCAGCAACATCAGCAGTTCGTATTTCTTCTTTACTCATTTTCTTCTCCTTTAATTAGATTTTATTAGGACGGCAAATCGCAATCCCAAATTGGCGTCATCTTGTTAAAATGGCAAGTTATCATCTTGAATCGGCATCATTTCGTCGTTTTTCGAATAACTTTGTTCGTCGCCGGCGGAACCCTTCGGCGTCAAAAACTCAACATCATCCGCAACAATATCGAAACTCGTCATCCGAGCGCCGTCTTTATTCTCATATTGACGCGTTTGGATGCTGCCGGTTATGCCAACTTTTTTGCCTTTCGAAAGGTATTTTGCGCAATTCTCGCCTTGCGCGCGCCAAACCGAAACGTTAAAGAAATCGACTTCATCTCGGTTTTTGCTGCGTGGGCGGTTTACGGCGATGCCAAACTTGCAAACAGGAATGTTGTCCGCGCCAACGGTTGTTAACTCAGGGTCGCGGGTCAAATTCCCAATCATTATAACTTTGTTCATTGTCTTTATCCTTATTTTATTTCTTCTTGTTTTTCTGGGCGAACTTGTGGCTTGCGGTTTTTCTTGATGTCGTCGTGCTCGCGCATAACGTCGGTTTTTTGCGTAAACATATAACGCAAAACGCCGTCGGTTATGTTCATAAGCGCGCTAATTTCGTTTGGAACGTGTTCGTTTGCGTTAAAGTTCATCAAAACATAAAAGCCTTCTTTTTTATAATTAAGAGGGCGCGCGAACTTTCGAACGCCTTGTTTTTCAATCGAAACCTCGTCGCCAGCCATTTTTGCGAACTTCTCTATAAGTTCTTCGCGTTTAGCTTCTTCGAGTTTTGCGTCCAAAATATAAAGCACTTCATAACTTTTCTTCATTTTATCATCCTCCTTTTTCAACAATCAATATAACAAACAATAATTTTTATTGCAAGAGTTTATTGACAATGCGCATAAATTTGGTAATATATTTATTAAGGCGACAGCACCCCGAATTTTTGCGGGCGCGGTTGTCTTAAATTAAAAAACTTATGCTTCTGTGGCTCAGTCGGTAGAGCAATCGCTTCGTAAGCGATGGGTCGGCAGTTCGAATCTGCCCAGAAGCTCCATCTGCGGATATGGTTTAGTGGTAAAACGTGAGCTTCCCAAGCTTGAGTCGCGGGTCCGATTCCCGCTATCCGCTCCAAAATCGCCGAAAGGCGATTTTCACTCTTCACTCTTCACTTTTTCATTTATTCATTAGATATGATGAACTAGAAAAACTCACCATGAAACAGACTATCCCAAAATTCATTAAACTTTTCCCAAGTAAGTTCGACAAATATCAAAACATACCAACAAACATTTATTAGTAAGCCCAAAAATATAATTGGAAAATATGCCACCACACTTTTCCAAATAAATACATTAAATAATATAAACATTACAAAAAGCAACAAAGGCAACAAGAATGCAATAATTTCAAAAATCCACCTGAAAATTTGTATAATGGTTTCGCCGAATTGGGAAAGGTCTTTTTTATGCTCTCGTTCGTATTCGTTACCTTCTAGTGTGGCAACAAATTTTTCATAACTATTCGAACTGTGAATTTTATAATAAACAAGCTTTACTATATTATAGAAGAATACAAAAACAGTAATAATTAAGAGCATAAATATTATCGTTTTAATCATGTCTGCCGAAAGTCCAAAGGCATTTTCAAATTTTACAGTGAATAGAGTTATCGTGAAAGTAGCTATAAGTGTAAACCAAGAAAGGATATTGCCACCAAGTGTTTTTGTATCTCTATAATCGTGCAAAGCAAGTTTAACCTTGTCAGTATTTGTTATAATTTTATCGATATGTGTTTCCATAATGGTGACCCACGAAGGGCTCGAACCTTCGACACAGGGATTAAGAGTCCCTTGCTCTACCAACTGAGCTAGTGGGCCATGTTTGCAAATTATTATACACTAAGTCGCGGTTTTTGCAAGTATTTTATGATTATTTATTCGTTTTGAGTTTGACGGGGCGGCGGTTTATAATCTTTTATGAGTTTTATCGGCAATTCTTGGGACGAGTCGCTAGCGGACGCGTTTAAATCACCCGAATATAAAAACTTGCGCGCGTTTCTCGAAAACGAATATAAAACGCAAACTGTTTTTCCGCCTGCCGAAGATATTTTTAACGCGTTTAAGGCGACGCCACCCGAAAAAGTTCGCGTCGTTATTCTCGGGCAAGACCCATACCACAACGCGGGCGAGGCGCACGGCATGGCGTTTTCTGTTCGTGAGGGAGTTAGAATTCCGCCGAGTTTAAGGAATATATTTAAAGAGATAAACGCGGAACTCGGGCTGCTGATGCCCGCGACGGGCAATTTAACGAAATGGGGTAGCCAAGGCGTTTTACTTTTAAATACCGTTTTAACCGTTCGTGAAAACGCGCCGAACTCGCATAAAAACAAAGGTTGGGAAAAGATAACCGATGAGGCGATTCGCGCGCTAAATAATCCGCATTTGCCGATAGTTTTCTTATTATGGGGGCGGAATGCGCGCGAGAAAAAGGCGCTTATAACGAACGCCACGCATTTAGTTCTCGAATCCGCCCATCCGTCGCCGCTCTCGGCGAGCCGCGGTTTTTTCGGTTGCAATCACTTCATAAAAGCCAACGAGTTTTTAGTTAAAAACGGGCTCGCGCCAATCAATTGGCGGGGTTAGGCGTTTTTGTGGGTTTCTGGGTTTACGCTCTCGTCTTTTTCGTCTTTTTTGGTTTTGTTTTTCTCTTTAACAACTTTTTCAATTTCGGTTAGTGTTCTAAATATAGAAACACATTCCAGCGCGATGAAAAGCCCGCTCGGGATTAACAATAGATATAAAACTGCCTCACTCGACAAAACCCAAACTAAAAACTGCGAGAAATCGTTATCGATATATTTCCCTAAAATGTCGCTGTCGCGCGCCGTGAAGTTATCTGGCGCGGCGTTATTATCGCCTTTTGTTTTGAAAATGCGTTCGCCGTTCTCGCCGCCGCTTATCGCCACAATTCTATGAAGAATAATATCGCCGCCGCGCTTAAACGCAATTATATCGAGTTTTATGAGTTTTTCGACGTCTATTTTTTTAACGATTTGGTACTCGCCCTTATTTATGCCGGCGTTTTGCATAGAATTGCTAACAACAAAAACCGGCTTAAAACCAATCACGCCTAAATTTAATATCAAAGTAAATAAGTAAAACGCGCAAACCCAAACGAAAAGGGTCGCGTGCAAAATTTTTAAAAACATAGATAAAAACTTTTTCATTTGCGCGGCTTTAAACTAATTAACAGGATGAATTATAACGAGGTCGCTGTCGGTTTCTTTTATGTTTGCGGTTATGACGATGAGTTCGCCGTCGTTTACGATATGATTGTCCTTCGCGAAGTCGTTGGCTTGGTTAATCATGTCGGTTATGCCGAGCGGGTTCGGCTCGTAAAGCGGAACAACGGAATCAACGAGCGCGAGGGTATGGAAAGTTTTAAGCGATTTCGCGAACGCGTAAATGGGGCAGGGCGGAAAGTATTGTGCGGTTCGAATTGCCGTGCGTCCTTTAAGGGTATAGGCGAAAATGGCTTTGCTTTTCGTATTTATCGCGGCGTCGGCAACCGTATGGCTGTATGCTTGCTTTTGGTTTATAACTTTAACATTTTTACCGCTTCGAACGAGGTTTTGCTCGGCTTCCTCGGCGATTTTTTTCATGAAATAAACAGCCTTATCGGGATACGCGCCGACCGCGCTTTCGGCGGAGAGCATTATCGCGCCGGTTCCGTCATAAATTGCGTTTGCGATGTCGGTTGTTTCGGCTCGCGTTGGGCGCGGTTTAGAAATCATACTTTCGAGCATTTCCGTCGCGGTTATAACGAGTTTCCCAGCGTCCCGCGCCTTTTTAATAAGCATTTTTTGAAGCGTCGGGATTTTTTCGATTGGATACTCAACGCCGAGGTCGCCGCGCGCAACCATTATCCCGTTAACGACTTCTAAAATCTCGTCGATGTTTTCAACGCCTTGCTTGCTCTCGATTTTCGCGATGATTGGAAGATTCCCGCCGTTTTTCTTAATAAAATCCTTCATTTCTAAAACGTCGCGCGCGCTGTTCGTAAAAGAACTCGCGATATAATCGCAATCCGTCTTAATCGCGATGATTAAGTCTTCTTTATCCGCGCTCGATAAGAACGGAAGTTTAAGGTCAACACCCGGAACATAAAGCGACTTTTTATTCGTGAGTTTCCCGCCCTCAATAACTTCGCATATTATATCCTTCCCCCTAATTTCGCGAACTTCGAGTTTAATAAGCCCGTCGTTTAATAGCATTTCTTGCCCTTTCGAAACCAAAAGATAAAGGTCTTTATGCGTGATTGAAACGCCGCTTTGGTTGCCCGAAACCTCTTTATTAAAAAGCATAAACGCGTCGCCTTTTTTAAGTTCAACTGCGCCGTTTTCGAACGAGCCGATGCGAATGTCGGGGCCTTTCGTATCGAGCATAATCGCCAGCGGGGTATGCAGGCTATTTCGAACGCTCTTAACGAACTCGATTGCGCCGATAATGTCCTCTTTTGTTCCGTGGCTCGCGTTAACGCGCGCAACGTTCATGCCGTTCGCGATAAGTTTAATAAGGCTTTCTTTTGTATTGCTAGCGGGGCCTATTGTGCAAATAATTTTCGTTTTCATGCGGTTATTATAACTTTTTCTCGTGAACGTGTAAAGAAAAATTGTGCTCCCGTTTACTTTACTATGACCGAATAATAAGATATCGTATACTTATAATAATACATAAAGAAAAACAAAGGAGAAAAATATGAAAAAAGGCGCAAAAATTGGGATTATCGTTGGGGTTGTCCTCGCGGTTGTCGCGGCGGTTGTTATCGCGTTAGTTATTATAACAGGAACTCCGCATAAAATTACCTTCCCGAAATCTACGGACTTACCCGCCGGCGTTGAGATTCTAAACACGGAGCAAACCGAAAAGTTAGAAGGCGAGCGCGAGTATCCTAATAGCAGCACGGTTGCGTTTAGGCTGAAATTGCCGAAAACTTACGACCCAACTGCGGTTAAATTAAAATATAACGGCGCGGAAATCACCGACCGCTCGATGGCGCCGGTTGTTAGTGATGCAACTTCTAATTATATAGAATTCAGGTTCGTAACGAACGGCAACGGTACGGTTGCACTCGTCGAAAGCAGTTTAATTGACGCCTATAAAATAACAAACCTTAGTGAGAATTACGTTCAATACACAACATATTTAAGCGGACTAGCAGCAAACGACATGGTTGCATATAACGGCGGCTTTACGTTTAACATCGCGACGGTTGTTGACCCTGAGCCGCCTATGTCGGGTTTCAGCCAACAACTTAACTTAACTTCGCTAACCTTAAACGTTAACGACCAAAACATTACGTTTGATAACGACGGCTATTATATGGCGCCTGACCAAAGTTATGTTTTATATCGCGGCGATTATTACGGCGGACAAGACCTTTTAACTTATACTTTCATGAACGTTAAAAAAGAACTTCGAATTAAAGCCTATGGCGACCCAACCGCAAGCTCGTTTATGGTAAAAAGTCCTTATACGACCCAAAGTATGTTGTATTTCAGCGGTTTAGAAGAGCCTGTTGCGTATGACAGCCCGATAACCGTAACGCTTAATATGCATGAGCAAATGTTTCTCGATTTAAAAGAAAAAGCAGAAGGCTATATGGGGCCAGGGGGAACATACGACGCAATCAACTTGGGCTTAAAAGTAAACGAAGTAATTGTCCCGTTCCCGTTCCTTGAAAAGGCGGACGGCGTTTACGAGTTAACTGATAATTGGACAACAACGCTAAACATGTATAATTGCTATGTCGGTACGTTTACAATCGGCGCCCGAGTTGGCTCCGCAGATTATATTGATTCCGCCCTCGAAACCCCAAAACAAGCATGGAAGTTCGAAGCATCAGCCGAAATATATAACGCACAAACATTAGAAGACCAAAATAGTTTTGTTCTTTCATTCGCAGCAACAACTAATACATATCTCGCAATCCCTGCGTTTGGATTAGATATAATAACAGAAGGAACGGTTGCGTTCGCGACGGGTGGCTCTTATAACAACAGCACCGCGGCGTATGGCTTCCAATATGGCTTGGGTTATACAGAAATCTTAAATTATATGGACGGCGATAACGAAGTTCATGTTATATCTGAAAACGGCGCAATGAGAGTTAATTTAACGATTAACCCTACTTACGACGTATTAGATGAGGGAACGCTAGTAGTTGGCGACGAGGAGTATTCTTTAAATAATGCAGCGTTTAAAGAATGGTTTCAAAACCCTATGCAACAAGGCGCATATACAGGCGCAGGATTTAGCGGTTTAACTATCGCGAAAGCGTTTACCTCAAACTTAGGATTGCCCCAAACTCTAATTCCTAATACTATTCAAATAAGTATCGCAGACCCAACGGATTTCTACGAAAACGGCTATGTCCTCTTCGATATAATTGGAACATTCGCGCCAGTAACGGTTTCGGTTTCGTTTAAGGTCAACGGCAACGAAGATGAAGCTTTCTATATCGAATCTGGCGAGTTTGTGCCTGTTTATACTAAACAATTCTCAGCAGAGCATAATACAGAAGTAGTGTTTGGCACTTTACCGCGCGCAGGTTTCGGTCAAACAGCCTTTGTTTCCCTAGAAGACCAATATTTTGTACTTATAAATGGCGAGTTTGTGTCGCGCTCGACAAGTTTTATATCGATTGATGGCGGGCATATTCAAACGAACGCAGCTGGCGAAAACATAGAATACATTCGATATATGTTTAGCATAGGGAATATGTTTACGAACGATATACCAGAAGACCTTGAAATAGAACTTATAAAAATAGATAGCCCGCTCGAACTAAAAATTACTAATATCCCTAGCAGTATTGCAGCCCAAGACATAACCGAAAACGGTGGTTCTTCTTATTATATGTATGAAGAATATCCTGTGTTAAGTGTGGGCGATTCTATCCCCGTATCTATTCAAACAGGGCTCTATGCTATTGGGTTCGATTTAGGAGAAACTCTTGGCTCGGACGGCAGCGACGGTGTCGATGAGTTTAACGCTCGGTTTACGATTACATTTAACGGCAAAACGATAACGGCTGGTGATGGTATAAGACTTATTCATCCGGAGGGCGATACCGCAACGGAATATCAAAAAGTTGCAACAATTCAAGTTAGCGAATTATTTAGTTATGAAGATTACTTGGCGGGCGATTATGACAACGGCATCGAAATATCAATCACTGAAAAATAATCACAAACAAAAAAAACGGCGGTTGCCGTTTTTTAAAGTCTAATTAAGATTAAATAAGTTCAACGATCGCCATTTCTGCGTCGTCGCCGCGCCGGCTCCCAAGTTTAAGAACACGAGTATAGCCGCCGCCTTGTCCAACTTCTTTAATGCGCTTGCTGTATTTTGGGGCAAGTTCGTTAAAGATTTTCTCTATGAGCGGGTGGTTGATTGCGCCGGTGCGCTTGTCGAATGCTTTACGGCTTTCTTCCTTGGTTTTAACCTCTTGAAGGTCGTAAACTTTCGCCATAATTCGCCTGCGCGCCGCAAGTTTCTTTGCGCCGTCAACAAGAACGTTCTTTTTAACCTTAACGCCCTTGCTGTTTGTTATGTCTTTCTCAACCTTAACTGTATCGCCGAACGAATTTATCGCGATTGTTAAGATTTTTTCCGCAGCCGCCGAAACCGCTTTCGCGCGGGCAAGGGTCGTTTCAACGCGCCCGTTCCAAAGCAATGTCGAAACTTGGCTGCGTAAAATTGCCATGTGTTGGTCGGTGCTTCTTCCTAATTGTGCTGGTTTTGCCATTATATATTTTCCTCCTCTGCTTTAAATCCAAGCTCAAAACCCGCAAGTTTCGCTTCGATTTCTTCTAAACTCTTAGCGCCAAGATTTCGAACGCGGAGCATTTCGCTCTTTGTTTTCGAAATAAGATCTTGGATTGTGTTGATATTTCCGCGACGTAAGCAGTTCGTCGAACGAGGCGAAAGTTCAAGGTCTTCGATGCTTGTTTCAAGTATTTTAACTTCCTTGTCTTCTGCCGATTCAACAAGAATCTCTTGTTCGTCCATACCCTTAACGAGGTCAACAAACATATTAAGATGCTCGTTAACGAGTTTTCCCGCGAGGCTCGCAACTTCTTTCGCCGTGATGCTGCCGTTCGTCGAAACTTCAAGCGTTAATTTATCAAACGCAATGTTTTGTCCAACGCGTGCAGGCTCAACAAAGAACGATGCTTTCTCAACAGGGCTGAAAAGGCTGTCAACTGCGATATAACCGATTGTGTCGGTTGCTCCAACTTGGTCTTTCGCAACAACATAACCGCGTCCGTTCGCAACGGATAAGAACATATTAAATTCAGTTCCGCCGTCAAGCGTGCAGATAAGTTGGTTTGGGTTGCAAATTTCGATTTCGCTGTCGTGCGCGATATCTTTCGCGTAAACAGGGCCCGCTTCTTTGCGGTTTATGCGCATAATCGTTGTATAGTTTATATCGCTTGCGTTGCATTTTAAAACAAGGCTCTTAACATTTAAAACGATATCCGTTATGTCCTCAACAACGCCCTTAACTGTTGTAAATTCGTGTGGTGCGCCTTCGATACGGATTGCAGTCACGGCAGTTCCGCTCAAATTCGAAAGCAAAACACGGCGCATAAGGTTTCCGAGGGTTGTTCCATAACCGCGTTCTAACGGCTCAACGATAATTTTCGCGTTGCGTCCGCTTGTCGATTCTTGGACTGTAATCCTTGGTTTTTCAAGTTCCATTTTTATCATTTTTCTTCTCCTTTTTAATTTTAAGGCGAAAAGCCGCCTATAAAGTTCTAATTATCGCGAATACAACTCGATAATAAGGTTTTCTTGAATATTTAGGTCAATATCGTCGCGCAACGGAAGGGCAAGGATTTTGCCTTCGAGTTTTGCGCCCGAGAATTCAAGCCATTTTTGCATAGCAAGTTTTTGGGTCTTTAAAACCTTAAACATTTCAAGTTCTTTCTTGTTTTCTTTAATAGCAACGATATCGCCAACATTAACTTTATAAGAAGGAATGTTAACTCGTTTACCATTAACGGTTATATGCCCGTGCGAAACGATTTGGCGCGCCTCTTTGCGCGAGCAACCGATTCCCATGCGGAAAACAACGTTATCAAGTCGGCGTTCAAGGAGCGAGAGTAAGTTATCGCCTGTCGAACCTTTCATGCGCGCGGCTTCCAGATAAATGTTATGGAATTGTTTTTCATAAATGCCATAAGCGCGCTTAACTTTTTGTTTCTCGCGGAGTTGGATGCCATAGTCTTTATCTTTCTTGCGAAGTAAACCGTGTTGTCCAGGGACAACAGGGCGTTTTGTTATGGCGCATTTTGCTGATTGGCAACGTTCGCCTTTTAAAAATAATTTACAACCTTCGCGTCTGCATTGTCGGCACGAAGGGCCAGTGTATCTTGCCATTATTTTCTTCTCCTTTTAGGTGGTCTGCAACCGTTATGTGCGATTGGGCTAACGTCGGTTATCGAATTAACTTCGAGCCCAGCAGTTTGAAGAGCGCGGATTGCGTTCTCGCGTCCATGCCCAGGGCCTTTAATGAAAACGTCAACTTTTTGAACGCCCATTTCTTTCGCTTGTGTTGCTGCTTTTTCAGCAACCGTTTGTGCCGCGAAAGGCGTTGATTTACGCGAGCCTTTAAAGCTGCTTGTTCCGCCGCTTGCCCAAGTTAGAACATCGCCTTTTTCGTCGGTGATGGTCGTAATTGTGTTGTTAAACGAAGAGTTTATATAAGCGCGGCCTTTTGCAGGAACGTTCTTTTTATTCTTGCGTTTTGTTGTTGTTTTGTTTGTTTGTTTTTTCTCTGCCATTTTTTACTCCTTATTTCGCCTTCGTCCTAATTACCATCTTTTTAGGGCCCTTTCTTGTTCGTGCGTTTTGTTTCGTCGATTGACCACGAACAGGAAGCCCTTTACGATGGCGAACGCCACGATAACAACCGATTTCAGTTAAACGCTTAATATCAAGCGAAACATCACGGTTGAGGTCGGCTTCGACTTTGCAGTTCTTATCAATATAAGAACGAATTGCGTTGATTTCCGCATCGCTAAGGTCTTTAACACGGCGTGCTGGGTCAATTTTACAAGCTTCGCAAATTTTTTGCGCAGTTATTTGACCTATGCCTTTAATAGAACCGGCGAGCGCGAACTTAACGCATTTGTCTTTTGGTATATCAATACCGCTAATTCTTGCCATATAATTTTCTTCTCCTTTATTAGTATGCCTTACGGCGTTTTGGGCGTGCTTGGCGTTGTTTGTGTTTTGGGTTTTCACATATAACCATAACAGTCCCTTCTCTGCGAATAGTTTTGCATTTATCGCATATTGGTTTTACACCACTTCTAACTTTCATGATTTTTCTCCTTAATTATTGCGGATTAACGGGGGCACTTTTCGCGCGCCAAGTAATCCGTCCACGAGTTAAATCGTATGGGCTTATTTCAAGTTTAACGTTATCGCCTTCAAGAACCTTTATATTGTTTTTATAAAGCTTGCCTGAAAGATATGCTTGAACGATATGCTTGTTTGAAAGTTCAACACGAAATTCCGCGTTGCGCAAAACTTCGATAACCTTGCCTTCAACTTCGATATTATCGCCTTTACTCATTTAACTCCTTGACTTCAAAATCTTTTAACTTGCGGATTGTAAAGGCAAGCGCAAAAAACTTTGAAATAAAATTTAAAAATTCGTCCCGCCCAGCCGCAGGCGCATAGACAATAAAGATACTAGCATAAAACTTTTTAACATTCTATACAAAAAGTTCGTCATTTTGCACAAAAATTCGGCGAAAATATGTGTATTTAAATATACGCTCCTTGTTTGATTTTTTTTGCGCAATGCAAATACTATCCTAGTATGAAAAATAAAAATTTACTCGGTATTATATGTGTAGTCGTTATGTGTTTGTTCTCGCTTGGCGTAGGCATTTGGGGTATTATCGCGGCGAGCAACGCAAACGCACGCGTTGGTGCGCAAGGCGAGCGAGGGCCTGCGGGCGAAGACGGAACGGCTCTTCCAATTATGATTGGGGAGTTTAATGAATATAGCAATATAAGTTTGGGGTTGACTGAAAATGGCAATGTCCAGTTTTGCGTGGCGGGCAGGGGATTTGATTATGAAATTATCGTGCAGGGTGGCACAATAACAAGCGTTATCGGGCATGACGGCGTGGAAATAGTTGCGCAAAATGAGCGTTATTATTTTTTACCCCAAGATAATGACACCGGATCATACCCCGCGGCAATTGTGAATGTTAATATAACTGATTACGAGAATTTTCGCATTTGGTATTACCCAACTTTTGTTGTTTAATTACTAAACGAAACCCCTTGACAAACTCGTCATACAATATCTATAATGGGGAAGTTTGACGGGGCGTAGCGCAGATGGTAGCGCGCTTGATTTGGGATCAAGAGGTCGGGAGTTCAAATCTCTTCGCCCCGACCAGTAAAAAATATAAAGCCGCAAGGCTTTTATTTTTTACAACTTTTTCACTCTTCACTTTTTCATTTATTCACTAATTTTTTATTTCCTGCATTCAATTTAGACCCATAACTAATATTTTTGCTTGACAAAGCCATATAATATGTTATTATAGCGTCGAAATCCAAACGCCGAAGACAGCAAGTTGAACGATTTTCGTTTGTAAATCTTGCCGAGGAGAAGTTTTAGACAATCTTTTAATTGTTTTAAAAACCCTACCTCAATAGCGTGGTAGGGTTTTCTTAAAAGGAGGATTGTGGCAAAACTCGGAAAAGAAAGCGGCGCATATAAAGCGAAACAAGAGCTCGTTAAGGAAATTGAAGATTGCATTAAAAACGCAAAAAGCATCATCTTCATGGACTATAAGGGCATAACTGTTGCGGAAGTTAATGCGCTCAGGGCGAAGTTTCGCAAGGCAGGTGTCCAATATAAAGTTTATAAAAACACCCTTGTGAAGATCGCGCTAAATAACCTTGGAATTAACGACCTTGACGAAAAATTAACCGGGCCACTCGCGGTTGCGTTTAGCAGTACCGACGAAGTTGCGGCGGCGAAAATCGTTTTGGGCGAGAAATTCAAAGGCAAAATGGAGTTTAAGTTTGGGTTGCTAGGGACGAGCACTCTCGACGCGAACGGCGTTAAGGCGCTCGCAAGTATGCCAAGCAAGGAAACTCTTATCGCACAACTTATGGGTCTTATCCAAAGCGGTGCGCGTGGGCTTGCGACTGTTATTTCGGCAGTTCCACGAAACCTCGCTATCGTTGTTAGCGAAGGCAGCAAGAAAAAAAGCGCATAATGCGCGAGGGGTTGCCCTTAAAAAACAAAGCGCATAATTAGCGCAAAAAACAAAAACAAAAATTAAAAAGGAGAATTAAAAAAATGGCAGATATTGCTAAAATCGTTGAGGAAATTAAAACCTTAACACTTGTTGAGGCTAGTGAACTTGTTAAAAAATTAGAAGAGGAGTTCGGTGTTTCGGCAGCAGCTATGGCTGTTTCGGCAGCACCAGCAGCAGCGGGAGCAGCAGCGGCTGAGGAAGCTCCAGCAGCAAAAAGCGAATTCGAGATTATGTTGAAAGACGCAGGCTCGAACAAAATCGCGGTTATCAAAGTTGTTAAGGAAATAACAGGACTTGGTCTTGGCGAAGCGAAAGCAATCGTTGACGGCGCTCCAAAGAGCATTAAGGACAAAGTTCCAGCCGAAGAAGCTAAGAAATTCGAAGCACAACTTAAAGAGGCCGGCGCAACAGTTGAGTTGAAATAATTTGCGTGTCTTTTCGGCTATAAAACGCCTGTCTTTCTCGGTCGTTTAGGTTTTGCTAAACTTTCCTCGAAAGAATTCGTTTTCTATCTCGAAAATCCCCAGCAAATGCCTTGAAAATATCTAATATAAAAACGCTCTTAATCGGGCGTTTTTTACTGTTGATTTTCACTACGCGCATAGGCATTAACGTTTTGACTTTTTATATTCTTTTTGTGATAGTAAACATATGGAAAAACTAAACACAAATGAATACAAAAGTTTCGAAGAAATTAAACATATCGGCGAGGACGGCAGTGAATTTTGGTTTGCGCGTGAACTTGCCCCTGTCTTGGGGTATAACAAGTGGGAAAATTTCTCGAAAGTAATAGATAAGGCTATGCTCGCTTGCAAAAACAGCGGTCAAGATGTGTATTATCAATTTCCTGACGTCAGGAAATTGATAACTCACGCTAAAGGTGGCAAACGAACAATACAAGATTATAAACTATCGCGGTATGCTTGTTATTTAATCGTTCAAAACGGCGACCCGCGAAAACAGATTATCGCAATCGCCCAAACTTATTTCGCCGTTCAAACGCGCCGAGCCGAACTTTTCGAGCAAATGGCACAATTAGACGAGGATAATAAACGCCTTGTTGTTCGCAACGACATAAAACAATGGAACCAAATTCTCGCGGAAACCGCCTATAAGGCAGGCGCGATAACAGACGAGGAATACGCCGAATTCCAAAACTCCGGCTATATAGGTTTGTATGGCGGCGAAAAGGTTGAGGACATACATAAACGCAAAGGGCTTGAACCGAAACAGCGAATTTTAGATTATATGAATAGTAGTGAACTCATCGCAAATCTCTTTAGAATTTCGCAAGCAGACGAGAAAATTAAAAACGAAAACATTAAAGGCACAAAAAATATAAATAAAGCGCATAATGAGGTCGGTCAAAATGTCCGCGAAGCAATTAAAAAGAATAAAGGCATATTGCCCGAAAATCAGCCGACGCCCGAAAAATCAGTCGAAGAAATCACAAAAGAACAACTTAAAGAATTACACAAACACCGCAAACATTTAATGCTTGACGAGGATATATAATCGCATTGGTTTTACAATTCAGCCATAAGTTTAAAAATTAAAACACAAAAACGCTCTTAATCGGGCGTTTTTTGTCGTAATAATTTTTTAACCGACCTTTTAATCGACTGTCAGCAAACAAATTGCTTTTTTTAAAAAAAACAATTATAGTGGTTAATAAGCATTAAATAAAACAAAAGGAGGATAATATGGCGGTTGCAAATACACAAACGGTTGCTGAAACTCCTATTGTTATTGTGCCTCAAACGCAACAGTTATCGCTGTTCCCCTTAGTTAGGAATTTGCGCAAGGGTCAATTTACCAACATTGAATTGTTTGCGGGTGCGGGCGGCTTGGCTTTGGGTTTGGAAGAGGCGGGCTTTAATTCGTTATTATTAAATGATTTTGATAAAGACGCTTGTTTAACTTTACAAAAAAACAATAAAGATTGGAATGTTGTTTGCGATGATATTGCAAATTTAACTGGGCGAGATTTATTGCAAGAATTAGATTTAGAAAAAGGCGAGCTTGATTTATTGTCGGGTGGTTATCCTTGCCAAAGTTTCAGTTATGCGGGAAAGCGAATGGGGATAAATGATGTTCGCGGCACAATGTTTTATTATTACGCAAAAATTTTAGAACAACTCATGCCAAAAATGTTTCTAGCGGAAAATGTTAAAGGCTTAACAACTCATGATGGCGGCAAGACATTAGACACAATGATAAAAGTGTTCACTGAGATTGGTTATAAAGTGCAATACAAAGTTATGAACGCTTGGGATTACGGGGTTGCACAAAAAAGAGAGCGCGTTGCTATTGTGGGCGTTAGAAATGACCTTGATATTAAATACGAGTTCCCAACGCCGCACGCTTACAAACTAGTATTAAAAGATATTCTAAAAGATGTTCCGCAATCCATCGGAGCGAAATACCCCGATAAAAAACGCAAGGTGTTCGACTTAGTTCCGCAAGGCGGTTGTTGGCGTGATTTGCCCGACGATATAGCGAAGGACTATATGAAAGGTAGTTATTTCCTTGGCGGTGGCAAAACGGGAATGGCGCGCCGTATAGCGTGGACAGAGCCGTCATTAACGCTTACGTGTTCGCCTTGCCAAAGACAGACTGAGCGTTGCCACCCAGACGAAACAAGACCATTTACAGTGCGCGAATATGCAAGAATACAATCATTTCCTGATAATTGGGAGTTTGTCGGCTCTATGCATAGTCAATACAAACAAATTGGCAATGCCGTTCCGGTAAACTTTGCAAAAGACATTGGACTATCTATTATTAAAACATTAAAAGAGGTAAAGAAATGAGTTATTTAAGTTATATAAGTGATGAAAATTTAGAAAAACATGTCGCAGAAACATTGGAAATTTATCGTGCGACTTGGGAAAAGATAGACCTTGAAAAATTTAACAGCAATATTATTGACCCAATAAAACTAACTTTTGATAGTATTGTATATAAACGAAAACTCAAATCGATAATTATTGATGAGATTGCACGACAAAGAGATAAAACGAATACGAATGCTATTGGTTATTTCAATCAGAAAATTTTTAAATACATTACAAATTGCACAGTTCCAGCTGTGGGTGATGATATTATATTTAATAACGGAACGAAACTTATTTACGCAGAAATGAAAAACAAAAACAAAAAATGAAATATGGAAAAAGACGATAAATAAGAAGAAGGTGTCAGATCCTAGGCTTCGCAGAATCTCGATAGATAAATTTTATGAAATTATTACGGGTCAAAAAGATGCTTTTGTTGATCTGTGTAAAGTCTTGCCAACTGTTATAAAAAAAGTTGCAAGCGAAAAACTGGCTGGCAAAAAAGAGAAGGATACTGTATTTAAAGAATTAAAAACCAAAGATAAAAATATGCTTAAAGCATTATATTTGCTTGCGTTTGAAACCTATGAAGGTTTTGATGCTTTCTAAATGAGAGCCCTCGCCCTAACTCCAATTAACCGTTGGAAAGCGTTCTAAATTATCTAAACCGTCGGGGTCGTTAGAAAATAATAAAAAATCAAAATTTATCATTAAAATATTATTTGCGTTAGTTTTAAATTTATTCGCTATCGGGGGCTCCGAGTAAATTGCCAATCGTAGGCGCGGGCTCGTCCGTTGGTTTTTCGCTTAAAGAATAAATCTCGGGCGTTCCTATATAGTTGCTCTTGCGGATAAGTTTTCGTTGAATGAGTTTCTCGCCGGAATAAATTTCGAGGTAGGTTTTTGCGGTTTTTGGAGGGACGCCGTGTTTTAAGATTGTGCGGTTAAAATCCGTCGGGTTTGTTTTTGCTTTTTTTAGTGTTTCTTTATCGAGATTTTCATCAGGTTTCGATTTAATTTTCTTAACCTCGTTTTCGGCGGCGATTTTAAACTTTAAGTTATCCGCAATCTTCGCGCCATAAATTTTTACGAACGCGCGGTTAGTTATCGTATACGCTTCTATATATATCGGTGCGCCGCTAGTATTTTTAAACTTTAAATCCGCAGCGGACGAAACCATTGCGTCGTGCCCGAGTGGAACATAACCGATTTCTAGGCTGTGGTTGTGGCTCTCGACAATATCAACGCCCGCCCGAAGAAGCGCGCCGAACAAGGTCGTTGAGGCTTGGCAAACGCCGCCGCCCACGCCGTCAACAAACTCGCCGTCGACGATAATTTTCGCTTGTTTAAACCCGCGCGCCTCGTTTCTAGCGCCTACGACGTTATTAAACGAAACCGTTTCGCCGTTCGCGACGACGAGCCCGTTAAATTTCGAGAGCGCAAGGGCAATGTTATGCGCGCGCGATTCGTTCCCGCCGTCGAAATGGGTGCTGTAATTGCTGCGTTGCTTTATCGCCGAAAGAACCTTCGCCTCAGTTTTATGCGGAACATTTTCGAACTCGGCGGAGATTAGTTTCGAGCCGCTGATAAGCGCGCCGATAATATCCTCCGTAAGTTGCTTTTCATTAAGTTTTCGCCCGTTTTTCGCGTTAACGACAGCGAACCGCTCCTCATTTCGCGGGTAAAACATAATATGTCCGTCATAGGGCGCGACCTCTGTTTCCGCGGATTTTTTCGCGATTATTTGCGCGATTTCAGGAAAATATTTTTTAAAATCCGTTTCGTTTCGCTCTTGAAACTCCTTCGCGCGGGTTTTAAGCGACTTGTTTTTCGTGAATTCGCTCTTACTCTCCGCGTTAAACCAAGCCGCATCGTCGAAGATTTCGACGAACTCGCCGTCAAACTTTATCGTTAAAACCGCCTCGCGCGAAATTTGCGCAAACCCAAAGTTTAAAAATACCGCAACCGCAAGAATAACCCCAAAAACCGCCTTCTTCATAACGTTTTAGTTTGCGCAAGTTTCGGGGTTTTTATTTTTATTGGTAGTCCCAAGGGGAATCGAACCCCTGATTTCACCGTGAGAGGGTGACGTCTTAACCGCTTGACCATGGGACCAAATCGCAATAATATAGCAGTTATCAAACCTAGATGTCAAGTGTCGTTAAGGTAATCGCGCGGGGCGTGTTTTCGGGGCGTTTTCTCAATCATAAATAATACAAACCGCGACGGCGACGCCGCTGGAATGGCTTATCGAGAGGCTGAGGTCGCCTTCGATGACGTTAAGTTCATTCGCAAGGACGCGCGAGAGTTTATAAAACGGCGCGCCGGTTTCTTTATGGGCGATTTCGATGTCGGGGAGTTTCGACGGCATAACACCAACCCCGACCGCCTTAAAGAGAGCCTCTTTCGCGGAGTAAAGTCCCGTCGCGGTTTCGGCGTTGTTGTTTTTTTCGGCGATATAGTCGATTTCGGCAGGCGAAAAAATCTTTTTCATCTTTTCCGTCCCGATGAACTTTTTTAGCCCTTCGCAGTTTTGAATATCAATCCCAACTTTCATGTTTTACTCCTTAAATTTCTTCTTTTAAAATTTTGTTTGTCGTTTCGCCCGCGAGGTCGAAGTCGAAGCCTTTTGCTAATAAATGCGCAAAGAGTTTATTCCTTAACTTAAAGTCGCGGGGCTTATTTCGAACGTATTTTTCGGCGACTTGTTCCGCAAGTTCGGTTTGGCTTTCGATTTCCGCGACGTTTCTATCGACTATCTCGCCCGCGATTCCGTTAAAACGCAACTTTTGCCGAATTTGTCCGCGCCCGAGTTTTTCGCGCTTGGCGTCTATATAAGATTTTGCGTATTCTTCGTCGTTTATATAACCGAGGTTTTTTATTTTTTCGATAATTTCGTCGATAACTTCTCGCGAAACTTTCTTTTTAAAAAGATAATCGCGGACTTTTTTTTCTGGTTTTGGGCTAGTTAGAACATAATTTAGCGCTTTATTATAAAAATCTTGTTTTTCCGCAACGCTTTTAATTTCGGTAAGGGCTAATTCGCTAACCTCGTCGTTTTTATGGATTTTAAGCCGAACGATGTCATCCAGCGTTATCCCGCAAAAAAACTTTTCGTCAACAAAAAGATTAACGCGGCTTTGGTCATGTTTTTGAACTTCGAGTTTTGTTATTATCGGCACTAAAAATAAATTTAACGAATTTTTAGGAGTTAGGCAACTTTTTTCGTATATATAAAGTATAATGGCGACATTAACAAAAGAGTTTATACGAAAAGTTAAAGACGCGAATAATATAATAACCGTTGCGGGGAAATATTTAACACTAAAAAACCGCGGGCGGGATTATTGGGCTTGTTGTCCGTTCCACCACGAAAAAACGCCGAGTTTTAAAATCGACGGGAACGAAGAGATTTTCCATTGCTTCGGTTGCCATAAAAGCGGCGACGTTATAACGCTCGTTATGCATTGCGAAAACCTTCCTTATATAGATGCCGTTAGTTTGCTCGCGAAATGGGCGGGAATCGAGATGCCGGAGCAACGCGACGACGAAAACCTAAAAGCGACACTTAGAAAAAAGGCAAGAAGCCTTGAAATATTAAAACTCGCTTGCGAATTTTATCAAGCGAACCTAAGGTCAACCTCGGGGCAAAACGCGCGAAACTATCTTATAAAGAGAGGCATAAACAATAAACTCATTGAGGATTTTCATATAGGGCTCGCCCTCGATTATCATAGTTTAATAAATCTTTTAAAGGGGAAAGGTTTTAGCGAGGCGGAGATTGTTGCCTCGGGCGTCGCGAGCACGAACGAAAAGGGAAACATATGGGATGCGATGTTTGATAAGGGCGGCGAGCGGATAACTTTTGCGATATTTAACATGTATAACGAATGCGTTGGGTTTACCGGGCGCACGCTTTCGACCGACAAAACACTCGCGAAATACAGAAATACTGCGCAAACGCTTGTTTACGATAAAAGCAATACAATGTATGGAATCGACGTCGTTAAAAAGACGCGCCTGAATAAAGACTTAAAGGGAATAATTGTTGTCGAAGGAAACGTTGACGTAATTTCTATGCATGGCGCGGGATTTTCGAATACGATTGCGACTATGGGAACTGCGATGACGCCGACCCACGCGAAAAACTTTAAACGATTAGCGGGTAGCGTTTATCTTTGTTATGACGGTGACAGCGCGGGGCAAAAAGCAGCTTTGCGCGCGCTAGATATTTTAGAAAAAGAAGGCTTAATGGTTCGGGTTGTTAAGATGCCGATCGATACCGACCCCGACGATTTCCTTCGAAAAAACAGCCCCGGGGATATGCAAAAATTACTCGACGGCGCGGTTTCGGCAACAGATTTTAGGTTAGATAAATTGCGCGAAACTAGCGACCTTAACGATAATATTGGCAAGGGATTATATATAAGAGAATCCGTTAAAATATTAGAGCCGTTATCGATTCCAGAGCGTGAACTTTACTTGCCTAAAATATCGAAAACGAGCGGAGTCTCCGTAGAGAGCCTAAAAACCGCCTTAAACGACGTGCGGCCTCCCGAAATTCCGCAAAATAAGCCCGTCGAGGTCGCGATAAAAGGAAACGAGAAGGCAGAAATTTTTATCGTAAGTTCGGTTGCCGCGAAGAAAAATTATGCGAGCGTATTCGCAAAATCGCATCTTGATTTTATATCTAATCCGTTATATAAACGTCTATGCGAAAAAGTTTTGGACGCGGGCGAGAGTTGGAAGAAGGGGCATATATATGAAGAGTTTAACGACGCCGAGCAACAAGAGTTAGAACGCGTCATAAACTTTGAGTTCGATATGAGTGAGAGCGACCTAGAGACTTATTGGAACGATGCGCTCGGGAAATTAAAACGCGACTACCTCCAAGCGGAGATTAACAGGCTAACAATCGAGGCGGACAGCGAGATTGACGTAGCAGGCAAGGTTGAGAAAATAAAAAAAATAATGGAACTAACCAAGGAGATGAAAAAATAATGGGACGACGCAAAAAAGAAGAAGAAGTTATAACCGAAATCGAACAAAAACCTATCGAGCAGCAAGTCGAACAACAAGAACAACAAGAACAAACCGAAATTTTGCGCCCTGAGATGCAATATCTTTTATCGCGCTTTATTGAAATCGGCAAACGAAGCGGATACGTTAACGAAGATAATTTAATGATTTCGTTCGTCGAAGCCGATGCGAGCCAAACGGATATCGAAAAGGCTGTCGAGGAAATTAAGAAACAAGGCATAAATATCAAGCAAACAACCGACATCGAGCGCGAGAACCTTAACGTAATCGAAAAAATGATGAGCGACGCGACCGTCGACGACCCCGTTAAAATCTATCTCCGCGATATCGGGCGGCACGAACTCCTAACAAGCGAACAAGAGCTCGACCTCGCGCGCCGAATGACGGAGCAAAACGACCCCGAGGCGCGCCAAAAACTCAACGAATGCAACTTGCGGCTTGTTGTTCATATCGCGAAACGCTATATCGGGCGAACGAGTTTGCAATTTTTGGATTTAATCCAAGAGGGCAACGTCGGGCTTATGCGTGCGGTTGAGAAATTCGACTATCGAAAGGGTTTTAGGTTTTCAACTTACGCAACTTGGTGGATACGGCAAGCGATAACCCGCGCAATGGCGGACCAATCGCGCATAATCCGTATTCCTGTTCATATGGTTGAAACTATCAACCGCCTTTTAAAGGCGACGCGCGGACTTCAACAAACGCTCGGGCGCGAACCTACTGTTGACGAACTCGCCGCCGAACTTGGCGTTACTCCGGAAAAGGTTGAGGAAATTAAACGAATAAGCCAAGATACGACGAGTATCGACAGCCCTCTCGGCGATGAAGGCGATGGAACAGTCGGCGATACGATAGCCGATCAAAACGTTGCGAACCCCGAAGAGGACGCTTATAAGAAGATGCTTAAAGAGCAATTATTATCCATTATCCAATCCCTAACCCCGCGCGAACAAAAAGTCGTTCGTATGCGGTTCGGTATTGATGACGGCCGCTCGCGAACGCTCGAAGAAGTTGGGCGCGAGTTTAAAGTAACGCGTGAACGCATCCGCCAAATCGAAGCAAAAGCCCTAAAAAAACTCAAAAACCCGAACAGATTACGCAGATTGAAGGATTTTATAGAGAATGCATAAATTTCGGCGGCTTTTCGGCTATAAAGCGCGTGTCTTCTTTGGTCGTTCAGGCAACTAAACTTCCCTCGAAAGAACGCGTTTTCTATCTCGAAAATCCGCTCGAAATTTGGTTCTTTATTCGTTTAGTTATAATCTTAAATAATCGCTCGACAGTTTTATGTGGGCTTTGGCGGGAACAGTTTATATAGATCGCGTCTTTGACACGAATTAGCGGGCTTTCGGCGCGGGTCATGTCGGCTTCGTCGCGGGCGATTATCTCGCGTTTTATTTGAGAGAGGGGGATATTTTCGCCCGAACTTCTAAGTTGCATATAACGGCGATAGGCGCGGACGTTTAGTTTTGCGTCTAAATAAAACTTAAAGTCGGCGTTTGGGAAGACAACGCTTGTTGTATCGCGGCCCTCGCAAACAAGACCGTTATTTAATTCGGCGATTTTGTGTTGGATTTTTCTAACTTTAACGCGAACTTCTGGAAGATGCGCGATATGCGGAACGCAAACCGAAACCTCGTTATCTCGAAGCCTCTCGGTTATATCCTCGTCGTTGATAAAAAGCGAAACTGAGCCGTCAGGATTACAACGCGCAAAAACTTCGAGTTCTTCTAGCGCAGGGATATAACTCTCGGGGTTTGTATGGTCGATTCCGTTTTTCAAAAAAAACACGGTGATGGCCCGATAGCAAGCCCCCGTGTCCAAACATAAAAACCCTAATTTTGTCGCAAGCATTTTTGCGACAGTGCCTTTGCCCGAAGCCGTTGGGCCGTCAATAGCGATAATCATTCAAAAATTAAGATAGCATAACGAATTTTTGTTTGTCAACGGCGAACTATTTTTGATATATGTTAAGATATGGTATTCAAAAGAATTGAGATGCAAGGGTTTAAGTCGTTCGCGGATAAACTTGAAGTCGATTTTTCCAGCGGCATAACTTGTATCGTTGGGCCGAACGGTTGCGGAAAGTCGAACGTTAGCGACGCGGTGCGTTGGGTTTTGGGCGAGCAAAGTTCGAAGGCATTGCGCGGAACGAATATGCAAGACGTTATCTTTAAGGGAACGGAAAAACGCAAAAGCCTTTCTTTTTGCGAGGTTTCGCTTGTTTTTGATAATACCAATAAAGTCTTTCCTATCGAATATAGTGAGGTTGTTTTATCGCGTAAATTATATAGAAGCGGCGAGAGCGAATATTTGATAAATCGTAATCCCGCGCGCCTTAAAGATATAAACGAACTTTTGCACGACAGCGGGATTGACCGCGATGGGTTAACGATTATCGGGCAAGGGCAGGTATTGCAACTTATGAACGCAAAACCTGAGGAGCGGCGCGGGGTTTTCGAAGAGGCTGCCGGCATTTCAAAGTTTAAAGTTAAAAAAGACGAAGCCGAACGCAAACTCGAGAAAACTCAAATCGAACTTACGCGCGTTAATGATGTTGTTGTTGAAATCGAGCGCAATTTAGAGCCTTTAATGAAACAAGCCGAAGTTGCGCAAAGATATATCGCGCTGCGCGACCGCCTTAAATACCTTGAAATAAACAACTTTATATATAAGTATGACGGCGTCGCTAGCATAAAAAGCGAGATTTCCGCGAAGGTTAAGGCGCTCGGCGAGAGTTTACAAAACTTACAAGATGAACTTTCCGCTGTTCAAGCCGAAACGCAAGGCGGAATACAAGAGTTATCTAACCTCGACGTTAAAGCCGAGGAATTACGTAAGCAAGTTTTAATGTTATCCGTTGCGCTGGAACGCCAAAGCGCGGAGAAGCGGCTCGTTCAAGAGAAAATGGAAATTGTTGGGGCGAGAGAGGGCGATATCCAAACCGATATCGCGCGCCTTGAAGTTTCGCTTAACGAGGCGAAAGAAGATAAAGAGAAATATCTTAAAAACCAAAATAAGATAAAACAAGAAATCGAAAACATAAAAACCGAAATCGCAAGCCTCGAAGAAAAACAACGCAACCAGAATTTTAAGGAAATTGAACTTAAAAAAATCGACGCCGAGATAAACCGCGCTGAACTTTTAAAGGCGCAAATAACTGCGCGCCAAAAAACTATCCAAAACATAATCGAAAGCGGCGAGGGTTATAAATTTTCCGTTAAAAAAGTCCTTGAAGAGCGCAAACGCAACAGCAAAATCGCGGACGCGGTTGTTGGGGTTGTCGCGCAAGAGATTAAGGTTCCGACGGAATATGAAAGCGCGATTGAGGTTGCGTTAGGAGCCGTTGCGCAAAACATAATAACGCGGAACGAGGACGACGCGAAGATGCTTATCGCAATGCTCGCGCAAAACAACGCGGGTCGCGCGACTTTCTTGCCGATTTCCAGCGTTAAAGGCAGAACGCTCGACTTTAACGAGCGCAGTTATCTAAACTCCTATCGCGGCGTTATCGGTATCGCGAGCGAGATTGTTTCGTATGACCCTTATATAAAACAAGTTGTCGAGTCTATGCTTGGGCGCGTGGTTGTCTGCCAAACCCTCGACGACGCGATTAACCTCGCGAAAGGCACGCGCTACGGCTTTAAAATCGTTACCCTCGACGGCGACGTTATCGAAACGCGCGGCTCGATTACCGGCGGAAGCAAAAATGCGCTCGGCAATAACCTTTGGCACACAAAACAACTCGAAGAACTCGCGAAAAACCTCGAAACCGCCGACGCGGAGATCGCGCGGCTTGAACGAGAGAAAAAGCGTTTTGAAATGGGCGATAACGAGTTAGCCGACAGCCTCATCGAGGAAATTACAGAACTTAAAATCGCGCAAACTAGGAGCGAGAGCGATATCGCGTTTTATGACGAGAATATTAAGCGCATAACTAACGAAATTTTTGTTTTCGAGCGCGACATTGCGGATAAAAAAGCGACCCAAAAAGGTCTTAACCGCTCTATCCAACCCAACCCGACCGAAAAGGTTCAAAACGCATACAGCCAAGCCGAACTCGATTATGCGAATGGGCAACTTCAAACCCTTGATTCGAAAAAGGTTGCGCTTCACTCGAAAATCGCGGAACTCGACAGCAAAAAGAACAATATCCTAACCCAAATCGGGCAAACCCAAAGCGAATATTTTAAACAAGAAACGAGCCTCTCGCGCATCGACGAGGATATCGAAACGCTTACCAACCGCATTTTCGAGGAATACGGGCTTAACTATTCGGGTTGTTATGCGTTCCGCGACGCGAATTTCGACGCGGGAGCGGCGGCGCGCGAGATAGGCGAGATTAAACGCGCGGTTTCGAAACTCGGGAACGTTAACGTCGACGCAATCGAACAAAGCAAGGAATATAAAGAACGCTACGACAGTTATCGCGAACAATCCGACGACCTTTTAAACGCTAAACTTGACCTCGAAAAAGTTATCGCCGAGTTATCGCGCGAGATGGAAATTAAGTTTAGAACAGACTTTATAAAAATTAACGAAAACTTCGGGCAAGTCTTTAAAGAACTCTTTAAGGGCGGGAACGCGAAACTCGTTTTAATCGACCCAGACGACTATTTAAACAGCGGTATCGATATTATCGCCGAACCTCCCGGAAAGAAACTGCAATCTATCGCCCTTTTAAGTGGCGGCGAGAAGGCCATGACGGCGATTGCGATTTTATTCGCTATCTTAAAACTTCGCCCAATGCCGTTCTGCTTGCTTGACGAAATTGAGGCGGCGCTCGACGACGCGAACGTTGCGCGTTTCGCTAATTATCTTAAAAATTTCAGCAAAAACACGCAATTTATCGTCATAACCCATAGAAAACCAACCATGGAACTCGCGGATAACCTCTACGGCGTAACCATGGAAGAAAAGGGCGTTTCGAAACTCGTTTCCGTTCAACTTGAAAGCTGGACGGCGTAAAGTTTATTTTATCGGCACTAATGGCAATCTTAAAATATTTTTGCAAAGCCCTATTTTTGAAAGTTCGTATTTTATCGGTATCGGGTTAACGCAAACGAAAAGCGATTTAAAGAACGGCAAAGCGGTTAAAAACTTATCCCTAGCGATTTTCGGGTTCGCGCTCGCGTTCTCGTAAATTTCGCGCAAAAGTTCGACGGAAACGTTAGACGCAACCGAGATTATACCTCGGCAGCCGACCGCGAAACTAGCGAGGCAAATCGTATCGTCGCCCGAATAAACGGCGAGGTTCGGGCAAAACCGAACGACGTCAGCGATTTGCGAGATATTTCCGCTAGCCTCTTTAACGCCAACGATATTTTTTATTCGCGCGAGTTTTTCGAAAGTTTTCGGCTCGATATTCATTCCCGTTCGGCTCGGAACATTATAAACGATAATAGGAAGATTTATATTCTCGGCGACGAATTTAAAATATTCTATAAGTCCCGCTTGCGTCGTTTTATTATAATATGGCGCGGTCAGTAAAACGCCATGCGACAATAATTTATTTTTAGGCTGTTTTTTAATCTCGTTCTCGAAGAACTTCGCGAGTTTTATGCTCTCTTTCGGATTATTTCCGCCGATGCCTAAAATTAGCGCGAATTTATAAGTGGCGGTTTGGCTTAACTTAACGCTAAGTTTTATTATTTTATGCTTTTCGGCTAGGGTTAGCGTCGGCGGCTCGCCTGTTGTCCCTAAAATAACGACCGCATCGGCTTTTTGTTCGATTTGGCGCAAAAAAAGTTTTTTCAGCGCCGTAAAATCAATTTCCTCATTCGTTTTAAAAGGCGTTATCAGCGCCGTCGCAACCCCTTCAAACAGTTTTATTTTCACTTAATCTTATATGAAAGAAACATTGACAAGGTTAAGTCCGTATGTTATTATCTTTGGCATTTGCGGGAGAGTTTGCGTAAATCTTTTATGCGCAAGTTCGTTATCACCGCATCAAGAGGAGTTTTTTCTATGGCAGAAAAACCAATTAAGGCACAAGTTAAACTCCAACTTCCGGCCGGCGCGGCAACGCCTGCGCCACCAGTTGGGTCAACTCTTGGGCCACACGGCATTAACTTGCCGGGCTTCGTTAAGCAATTTAACGACGCAACCGCAAAAGACAAGGGACTTATTATTCCTGTCGTTGTGACAATTTATGGGGACAGGTCGTTCGACTTTGTTTTAAAAACCCCGCCAACCGCTATTCTTATTATGAAGGCGCTTGGGCTCGAAAAGGGCAGCCAAAAACCAAACAAAGAAAAAGTCGGCAAAATCACCAAGGCACAAGTTCGCCAAATCGCGGAACAAAAAATGGTTGATTTAAATTGCACATCTATCGAATCAGCAGAATCGATGGTTATGGGCGCGGCACGCTCGATGGGCGTTGTCGTTATTGACTAAGGAGGCAAAAATGGGAAAAAAACATAACGAAGCAGTCGCTAAAATTAAAGGACTTTCCGCGCTTCCAGTTAACGAGGCAATCGCAAAGATTCTTGAACTTAAATTCGCGAAATTTGACGAAACAGTCGAGGTTCATCTTCGCTTGGGTGTTGACGGCCGTCAAGCCGACCAACAAGTTCGCGGAACAGTTGTTCTTCCAAACGGAACGGGTAAAACAAACCGCATTTTAGTTATCGCGAAAGGCGATAAGGCAGCCGAGGCTGAGGCAGCGGGCGCAGATTTTGTTGGTGCGGAGGATATTATCCAAAAAATCGCTACGCAAAATTGGCTTGATTTCGACGTTTGTATAACAACGCCGGATATGATGGGTCTTCTCGGGCGCGTTGCGAAAGTTTTAGGGCCAAAAGGCCTTATGCCGAACCCAAAAAGTGGCACGATTACTATGGATTTAAAGAAAGCAATCGGCGACGCAAAGGGCGGCAAGGTTGAATATCGTCTTGATAAGACAAACAATATCCATTGCATTATCGGTAAGGCATCGTTCGGCGCAGAAAAACTCGCCGAGAACTATCAAACGCTTATAAACGCAATTATTAAAGCGAAACCAAGCGCATCAAAAGGTACATACCTTAAAAACGTTAGCGTTTCGACAACAATGGGCGTTGGCGTTAAAGTCGCGCAAGGCATGCAATAAAAATATTTTAAAATAAGGAGATAAATAAAAATGGCAGTTCCAAAGGAGAAAATATCTAAAAGCCGCAGGCGCACCCGAAGTTCGCATAACTTTAAAGCGCCAAAAATAACGCTCACGACTTGCCCGCAATGCAAATCGCCTGTTGAGCCACATCGCGTTTGCCGTGAATGCGGATTTTATAACGGGGTTAAGCGCATCGAAACTAAAGCCGACCGCGCCGAAGCGAAAGCGAAAGCCGCAGCCGCAAAAAACCCAGCCGCACCACAATAAAATAATAAATTCGGGGTTAGGGCAACCACACCCCAAACAATTAGCGAAAATCGCCGTTTGTCGGCGTTTTTTGTTGGTTTGATTTTTCTTTAAATAACCCTTGATTTCGTTAACTTTTAGTGATATAGCAATCATAAATAAGATAATGAGGAGATATGAGATGAAAAATCTACAAAAACGAATTTGCGCGGGATTGGTTGTGTTGGTTTTGGCTTGCATGCCTTTACTTATGACAGCTTGCGGCGCAAAGAAAAACGAAGATAATAAAGATAAAGACACGAAGGTTGTCTATTCGATAACTTTTAATAGCAACGGCGGAACTGGCGTTTCGGCGTTAACACAAAGTGTAGAGGGGGGGGGGTATCTCAAAACCTGCTGACCCAACGAAAGCAGGGAACGACTTTGCGGGGTGGTATAAAGAAGAGGGACTTTATAATTTGGTTGTATGGCCATTTACCCCAACGGCGAATATTACGCTTTTCGCGAAATGGAATGCGACGCCGACGGAAGAAGATCCAATCCCCGAAGATAAAAACCGCGTTTATATCGTGAGCACCTTAGATAACACGGTTCGCGAAACTATTGATATTCCCGACAACACGGCGCTTAGCGAGGCCGACATTATAACGGATTTTGCGAATGATGCTTATGCAGTTGAGCGCGGCGAGGCTTTTGTTGGGTATAGTTATTCCAGTTATTCGTATTGGCCAGTTGACTTTACGCAAGTATTAACGGAAAACAAACATATTTTCGCTTGGTATACTTGGATTTGGGAAGGCGATGTTTTAGACACGACGACGGCGACTTTAACCTTAGATTTGGACGGTGGCGAAATAGTTGGCGGAACGACGAAACAATTATTAAAAGCGGTTCGTTATGATACGCGCATATTGCCCGTTCCAACTAAAGACAACTATACTTTCGTCGGCTGGGCAAATGGATGGGACGAAGATTGGTTTTATACAACGCAAATTGATCTTAGCAGTGGAGACTCGACATTAAAGGCTTTATGGTCAAACGATGCGAATGTTGTTGCGATTTATGAGGCTGCGGTTGCAACGCAAGAAAGTTATACAAACATTTCGGTAGTGCGCGACATGGGGCCGATGGTTGAGTCGGGCATTTATAACGTTCCAACGCATAGTTATCCAACAACCCAAAAGATGGAGTCTATCGAAGAAAATACCGTAATGCGCAGTTCGGCTTATGACGGAACCTACACATACGAATATGATCCTATGTCGGAAAAACTAAATAAGTATGGCAAATTCATGCGGGATATTTTATACAGTTCAATTGATTTTACGGGCGTTGCGCTTGATATATATCGAAATATAACAAACGCTGGCGAAATTACAAAAACCGGCAACGTTTATTTGGTAGGGGAATTTGAACTTACAATTATCGATGGGAAAATCACTTTATCTGAAGACAATATGATGAACGAAACATATACCTTTGGGTATAACGGCGACGTTGCGATTACCCCATACATGGCGAATTATGTTATGGCATATTATGTTAACGTTAATTTAAATGGCGGAACTATAACCGACGGCGACGGCAGCGGATATGTTTCGACAGGCACGAGTTTTGCCTTGCCAACCGTTTCTTATTATTTCCATACCTTCGACGGCTGGTATTATGACGCAGCCTTTACGCGTGCGGTTTCGGGCGATAGTTTTACAGTTTCTGGGGATACAAACGTTTACGCAAAATGGACAGCGTTTGCGGGCGACACGGGGGCATTTTATACTATGGACGATGATTTGCCGCATAATGGCGATTTTATAAAGCGCGACTACGAAAGCATGGGATTTAAAGATACTTATTTATCAACGACGGGAGAATATCACGCCTTGGTTGTTCCGATAGAATTTAACGACAGCGAGTTCATGACCTCTGGGCGCACCGCACCGGGTTATGAAGCATGGGGATACAACACCTTCGGAACAGGCAACGACTTAGCGAATATAAACCTTGCTTTTAACGGCACGCATGCATCAACGGGTTATGAGAGTGTTGCTTCTTATTATTATAAATCCAGTTATGGTAAATTGGATTTGACGTTTGATATTGTTGACCCAGTTAAAGTAAACCTAAGCGCGGAAGAGTTAAACGCAGCATCCGGCGCAAATTCGACGACGCAAGAGCAAACTGCAATCCGCGCCGCGTTAGATATTTTAGACGCGACGGTTGACTTTACTAATTACGATTATGATAACGACGGTTTTATCGACGGGATAACCTTTATTCCGTCATATGGAGTTGGCAGTATGGGGAATGCCTTTACCCGCGCGCATACCGCGGATTTCTATGGTCCAAGCAGCAGCATTAACGCACGCGATGGCAAAAAACTTTACGGTTATATGTGGGCGAGTTGGGCGAATATGTTAGAGCGCATAACTGGCTTTGACGACGCAATGTTAGAAGGCACGAATTATGGGCTACTTGACTTGGGAGAGGGTAATTTTGCCTCCCGCCAAATGAGTTGGCTGAACACAACGGCATTTATTCACGAATTTGGACATATGTTAGGGCTTGCCGATTATTATGACGGCGATGGTGGCCCGTATGAGCCTTTGGGCGGTATGGACATGATGGGTAAGGGCATGATGGGTGACCAAAACCCATGGTCAAAAATGATGTTGGGTTGGATTGAACCTACGATTATAACTTATGCCGAAGGCGGCGAGGACGTCCGTTTACGCAGTTTCGAAGAAACAGGCGATGCATTATTAGTTCCATATGGCGAAGGATTTTCGGGAACATTGTTCGACGAATATTTGATGATTTGCTATCGAACTGGCACGGGGCTTAATGCGCAAATGAAACACCCAACGTTTGCGCCGCTAGATATACTTACGGGAGAAATTATAGCGGGCATTGTTATTTATCATGTTTACGCTAAACAAAATACGAATTATGGCACGACTGCGGGCATTTGGTATGGTTTTGAGGTTCAAAACGGCGACGACAACGGCAACAACAAACATTTAGTTGACATTATTCAAGCTGACGGCGACTATTACGATCCAGATAACGCCGAATATGTTTGCGACGACGCGGGATTCGTTTATGATGATTGGAAATGGCAACCGTCGAATATGTTGACAACCGCGGGGCAAACGCTCGATATGTCAACCTTATATCGCAAATGGTTCTCGAACGACGCCGACATTTGCTTGACGTTAGAACTCGAAACACTTGATGCAACCAAGGCGGAATTGCACGCAACCTATCTTCCATTTACTCCCGCGGCATAACAAGAATTATGGCAAACCCCCAAAAAGCGTCGCTCGTCGGCGTTTTTTGTTGGTTTTGTTAAAGAAACAGTGTGCCCTTTTGTAGTTGCCAAGTAATATAGGTTGTGATACAATAAATCATGCCAAAACAAAAGATAATTTTAGGAAGAACTTGCCCAAAGTGTGGGCATGATGACGGACAAAAATATAACGGACATAGCGTTGCTGGAACTCAAAAATGTTTATGTAAGTTATGCGGAGCCTCGTATTCAATCAACCCAAAATCTCGCGAGTTATCTGCAGAAACGGTTGAAAGCATTTTAAAACACCTCTTTGCGGGGATGAGCGGCAGAAAAATTGGTCAACTTTTAGGGATTGGAAAGAATACGGCATATGCTGTATTAAAAAAAAATTCTTCCCTACATCAGTAAAAATACAGTTATCCACAATTTCGAGTTAGATGAGATTTTCCATTTTTTAGGTGAAAAAGACCACGGCGAGCTGCACGCGAACCTATTTATTTCAACGATAATAAGCCGCGAACCTAGGCAAATACTAGGTTATATAGTAGATTTTGCCCGCATTGCAGAAAAAATTCAAGCCATGGTTGACGCACTGCCAATAGCCGATATATATCACACCGACGGATTTGTCGGTTATCTCGCGGTGGATTTTTGGGGGCGCCACAACCGAAATATCCACAACAAAAAAGATACCCACATAATCGAAAGCACAAACTCGGACATACGGACTTACATTGCGGGTTTTGCGCGGAAGAGCCGATGTTTTTATCGCAGTCTTGAAACTGCCCGCGCGGTAGTCGCATTATTCGTAAATGCATACAATCGGTTTGGCGAAGCGAAACAAAAATTTTATACCAATCCTCAATCCATAGTTCGCCACAAAAACCCCATTCCTAAATCGCGCCTCCACAAATTTCGTGACGCACCGTTCAGTCTCTTTGATTTTGTGTTAGCAACTTAAAAAAGGGCACACCATAAAGAAATAACACCTTGATTTTATGGGGGTTGTATGTTAAATATTTAAGGTATTACTCACACTAAAAGATAAGGAGTTTCATTGGTATGAAGAAATCGGGTTTGGCTATAAAGATTTTATCGGGCGTTTGCGCGCTTGCGTTGTTGTTCGCGCCAGTTGGCGTTCCTTTAATGTCGATGAGCGTTTTCGCGGAAACAGCCGCGTATACTTTTACTAATTCTCTTCAAACAATGACGACGCCGTTCCGCGAAAAATTTTTAAGCATAGCGGACGGAAACGGAAACTTCGAAGCAACAAGTTCGGGCAGCAACGTTTCGGGTTGGACGAGTTCGTTCGGCGACAGCAGCCGTTCGGCTAGCGGAGTTATCTCGGCGACGAACTTCAACGACTTTAAAGAAACAAATAATAAAGACAAAAAATTGCCTCATTTAATGCAACAACCAACAACCCTTACTAGCAATGCGCTTATTCTCGCGAACATAGGCGCCGGCAAAACTCACGCAAGTTATCATACGACAAACCCTATTTCGCTTTATGCTGACGGGTATTTTATCGTTTCCGCTAAGGTTTATGCGGTCGGCGGATATGCGACGGTTGGGATTGAATGGGAAGGCGAGAGCGTTCCAGTTGAGAATGTTGATAAATATATCGAGATTGCGCAAGTCGATATGAAGGACGACCAAAAAGGCGAGACGTCGAAATGGGAAACCGTTAATTTCTTTGTTAAGACGGATAAATTGCAACCTGCTTCCGTTTCGATTATTCTTTATTTAGGCGACGCAGAGGACGGTGGCGAGGGCGCGGCTTATTTCGACGATATTTCGGTTATGGCGGTAAGCGCGGATTCCTTCAAGACTAGGGAAGCGAACGCGACCCCAAACACAGGCGTGGATTATAAAGAAATCGTTGATTACACGAACAAAAACGCACCAACAATAGAGGATATTATCGAACTCCCAAACTTTACCGCAGACGCTAACAAAAACGGAACATTCGCCGGCGTTAACGCAACAACGGGCGACATAAAAACGAATATCGATATGGATAACCTTATAGGTTCTACGCAAGAAAACGAAAGCGACGTTTCGTATGTTGCGTCGAATTCTAGCGAGATTAAACTCGTTAGCGAGGCGGACATAACGCTCGAACCTATGCAAGTTTATATGCTTTCGTTTTATGCGTTAGCGGAAGGCGATGCGACCGTTCGTTTTTATGAACAAGCCGCGCAAGATATTCTCGACAAAGATGATTACGTTAAAACCCCAGAACAAGAAGCCGTTGCGCCATTCGACAGCGATTATCTCGCGGTTAAAACAACTCAAAACGACAGCAGCGCGGCGCATAACGCTTGGGTTTTAAATACCTTCTTTATAACCGGCAACGAAGTTAATCCGACCGACCTTAAAATCGCGTTTTATGCGAACCATAGCGCAACCGAGAGCGCGTTTCTTATGATAGACGAATTAAAATTCGAAAAAGTTAAGTATAGTTATTTCGATGAGGTTAAATCCGGCGAGAACGCGACGGAGGTTAGCGCGATTAAGCCAACAACTGATACAACCCCAATCACGAACGGCCGCTTTAATAAGGGGCATGCAGGATTCGAGAACGTTTGGCCGGCGGTTGCGACGGGTTGGACAGCAACGACGGCTACCGAGAACATCAAGAACGGAATTTTAAGCCTTGACTATTGGGATAATAATATGCCGAAACCAAGCGGAAACGGCAACGTTGGCTTTATGCGCAATAACGGCAACCATACGCAATCGGTAGTTAGCAGCGAGTTTAGCCTAACTCCAAGTAGCGTAAATTACGTTTCGTTCGATTTAGCGAGCGATATTAGCGTTAAAGTTTCTATAAATATTTCGGGCAAAACTTACGCCGAAATGGATACAATCAAAAACTCAACCGAGTTCAGGCACTATAAATTCGAGATACAAGAGGCAACAACCGCGCATAGTATAACAATTAAGTTTACGCTCGCGGGTTCGGGTTATGCGATTATGGATAATGTTGCTTGCGCGCAAACTGACGAAAATGCTGACATTTCGCCAAACGCAACCGCAGACTTCTCGAACTTACTTTTATTAGCCGACAAAAATGGGAATAGTTTGCCGTTCGAGAATACGGATAACATCCAAGCATATGTCGAAAACGAAACATTGCGCGTTCAAGTTAACGCAACAACAGACGCGATTAAACACCAAATAACAGGCAAAATGGGCGACACGCTAACGGCGGATACTTATTATAAATACGTTATCGAGTTCGATATGGACGCGGACTTATCGAAAGTTGGGTTCGGGATTTCGGGCTATGACGGCGGGATTACGAATTTAACCAGAGCGCGTTTATATGCCAATAAATACACGACAATGAGCGGCGACAACAAATATAAAACCGTTGAACTTTATTTTAAGGGCAACGCCGATACAACAACGCTCGACCTCGTTATAACTTTCGCGGACGAGGAAGAAGGAACAATTAGCGGCAGCGGAATCAATATCAAATCCGTTGCGCTCGAAACTAGCGACGAGGCGACATTTAATGCGGTTAGCGAAGAGGAAACTGAAAAACTCGGCGACGATGAGAGTTATGTTGGGTTGCGTGCTTGCTTAACCGCAACTGCTGGCGAGGACGAGGAAGAAGAAACTGCTGACGAAACGCCAACTGAAAAAGGTTCGCTTGATTGGGTTATTATCCCAACAATCATAACAGGGCTTGCGATTTTAATCGCGGTTGTCGGCGTAATCCTTCGTAAAGTTAAATTCAAAAAACATATAAAACACGCGCGAACGAGTTATGCCCGCGACGACAAAACGCAAGCTACGGACAACGTTTTAGATATTAAGGCGACGAAAGCCGCGGACCACGAAGACCCAACCGACGACGATGACACGAATAAATAAATTTATCGCAAACTGTGGGGTTTGCTCGCGCAGGCACGCTGAAGAATTGATTGTTTCGGGGCGTGTTTTCGTTAATGGCGAGGTTTGTCGCGAACTTTCGACGCAAATTGGCGAGGGCGACCGCGTTTTTATCGACGGCGCGGAGATTAAGCCCCAAGCGCAAAAAGTTTTCGTTCTTTTAAACAAACCCGTTGGCGTTGTTTCGACGGCAAGCGATGAGCGCGGGCGCAAAACGGTTTTGGATTTAATCGCGGGCGACGCGCGGCTCTCGGGCTTGCGGTTGTATCCAGTAGGTAGGTTAGATGCCGACAGCGACGGGCTTATTATCTTAACCAACGACGGCGAGTTTGCGAAAAAAATCAGCCACCCGAGTTCAAATACGCCGAAAACTTACCGCGCGAAAGTCGACGACCCGATTAACGACGGGGATATAAAAATCCTCGCGGGCGGGGTTGATATTCTATTATCCGGCGGCGAGATTTATAAAACTAAGCCTTGCGCGGCTCGCAAAATCGGCAAACGCGAACTCGAAATAACGATTTGCGAGGGAAAAAACCGCCAAATTCGAAAAATGCTTGCGAAGTTAGGTTATCATGTTGAAAGTTTAACGCGAATAAAAGAGGGCGACTTTGAACTTGGCGACCTAAAATCCGGCGAATATAAAATAATTTCGCGCGCGGAGGGGAACGCATGAACGAAAAAGATAAAATTTTACTCTCGGCTTGTTGCGGACCTTGCGCAACGGTTGCGATAGAGCGGCTAGCCGAAAATTTTGACGTTTCCGCGCTTTTTGTTGGCGATAATTTAGCGACTATCGAGGAATTCGAGAAACGAAAAGCCGCGTTTATAACCGTTTGCGAGTTTTTTAAAGTTCCGTATGATATTTTGCCGTATAATCCCGAAGCCTTCCTCGAATTCGTCGCGGGTTTTGAGAACGCGAAAGAGGGCGGCGGGCGTTGCGCGCTTTGTTTCGAATATCGAATGACAAAAACGGAAGAATATGCGCTTAATAACGGAATAAAGAAGTTCACCACAAGCCTAACGACAAGCCCCCATAAAAACGCCGAACTCATCGCGGAAATCGGCGCAAGTTTTAACGGCTATCTTCATTTTGACTTTAAATCAGAAAACGGCTTCGCCCGCAGCGTTCAAATCTCGAAACAACTTAACATCTACCGCCAAAACTTCTGCGGGTGTCAATTTAGCGTGCGCTAAAATAGTTTGCGAATAAAACACAAATAATATAAAATAGAAAAGATGATTAAGGAAACTTTAAAGGCGGGCGAGAAGCCGTTGCCGACGCCGGCGGAGATTGTCGCGAAACTCGACGAATATGTTATTGGGCAAGATTCCGCGAAAAAGATTTTAGCCGTCGCGACGTATAACCAATATAAGCGTGTTCGGTTTAATCTCGCTGAGGGCGGGCTCGAAATTAAAAAGAGCAACGTTCTTATGATTGGGCCAACGGGTTCGGGTAAGACCTATATTTCGCAAACGCTCGCGAAGATTTTTGATATTCCGTTTGCGTCGATTTCCGCGACGGAACTTCTTTCGGGCGAGAACAAAATCGCGCCGTTTATCGAGCGTGCGCTAACGAACCTTGTTAATGACGCGAACGGCAACATCGACCTCGCGGAGCAAGGCATCGTTTTTATCGACGAGATTGATAAGGTTGCGAAACGCGGCGCGAATATTGGGGTAGGCGAGTCGGTTCAACAACAACTTCTTAAAGTTATCGAGGGCTTCCAATTTAAATTGCCCGATTTTGAGCGCGAAATCGACACGACGAATATTTTGTTCGTTTTTGGCGGTGTGTTTGTCGGGCTTGACGGAATCGTTTATAACCGAACCGGCGCGGCGCTTTCGCTTGACGACCTTTTTTCGAAAATCGAAACGGAAGACATCGTTAAGTTCGGAATGATTCCCGAGTTTGTCGGGCGCGTTCCGACAATTATTACACTAAAAGGCTTGGATACACGCGCGCTGATAAAGGTTTTAACAAAATCGAAGGGCAGCCTCGTTCTTCAATATAAAAAGATGCTTGAAGCCGACGGCGTTGAACTCGAATTCGCTGACGACGCGCTGATTGCGATTGCGGAAAAGGCGTATGCGTTAAATACAGGCGCGCGAAGTTTACAAGGCATCATGGAACGCATTATGCGCGAAGTTATGTTTAAAGCGCCGACTGAAAAGGGGCTCGTTAAGGTCATTATAACGAAAGCCGCCGTTTTAGAGCGCGAAGAGCCGATTTATGAATACGATACAATCGAAAACGATGCGCCGCTGACGCCAATTCCGCCGCTGCCGGTTCATTACTTAGTTTAGGCGATATTTAATTAAAAGGACAAGAGAATGGACGAACAACAAGAAATAACTTACGAAAACGGTGATAGATATGTCGGCACGGTTGAAGATAAAAAACGCCACGGGCGCGGCAAGCATTTTTACGCAAACGGCGACGTTTATGAGGGCGAGTTTAAGCATAATAAAAAATGGGGCGACGGCGTTTATAAGTTCGTGAATGGCGATAAATATATAGGGCAGTTCGAAAATAATACCTTCCACGGAGACGGCGAATATATTTGGGCGAACGGCGATAAATATAAAGGGCGGTTCGTAAACGGCGCTATGTCGGGCGAGGGGAGTTATCTTTACGCGAACGGCGACGTTTATCTCGGCGATTTTAAAGACAATAAAATGAACGGGCAAGGCGCATATAAAGATACGACCGATTCGCTTTATAAAGGTTCGTTCGTTAATAACTCGCGAATGGGGCGAGGCAGCATCAACGCGAACGGAAATAAATACGTTGGCGATTGGGTTGATAACTTTCGGCAAGGCAGGGGCGAATACACAAAACTTAACGGCGAGCATTACGAGGGCGAAATGTTCCGCGATGTTAAACACGGCAAAGGAACGCTCAAAACGCCCGAGGGCATGCTTTATGTCGGGTCGTTTTCGCGCGATAAACTCGACGGGCCTTGCGTCGCGACCGTAAACGGAAAAAGCGAGCCACAAGAATTCGCAAACGGCATTCGGGTTGGTTAGGGTTTAAATAATAGGTTTTGCGCTAGAATTATTTGGGGCGCGGTCGCGTTAAGTTTTTATTTCGCGAAATTCGCAATCGCAACGTCTAAATCGTTCGTGTAATTTTCGTCGCCGATAATCGCGATGATGAACGCAAGCGCGATAAGCCTTTCATTATTAGAAAGGTTTTCTTTTTCTTTCTCGAACTCGGCTATGTATTTTTCGCTAAATTTCGCAAATTTTGGCGAACTAAAAGTTAATTCAATATAACTCGGGTGCATTAAGTCGATGTTTTCGGGGTCATAGAGATTATCTATAAAAGTTTGACGTTCGTTGCCCGTTAACGTTTTCGCGTAGGTTATATCGAGGATATCGTTCTCTTGAAACGCGAAAACATATTCTCGCCAATTTTTCGCATCGTCTTTAAGTTCGGTTTCTTTATTCGCTAGGAAACGATTTGCGTCAGCTTTCTCGAAAAATAAATCATAAGCTCGTGCGAAATATTTAAGCTCGCCGCTCGCGATATATTCGTTCATAACTTCGTAAATATCCGCGGTTTTAGAACTTTTAGTTATCGTTTTATCGAGGAAATAAAGGCTTGCGGACGTATTCCCGAGTGTTTCATTCATATTCGCAGCGAAACTTGGCGCGAAAAAGGAAATAAACCCTAAAACATACGCGAAAACATAAAACGCCCAAAATAGCGTTTTAACCCCGAGTCCGAAATATTCCCTCACGCGTTTATTCTATCAAAGCTTAATGCGGTTTGGCAAACTTTCTTTAAGTATTCGCGCGCCGAAACAGCGCGGAGTGCGTTATCTAACGCGTTATAGCCTAGGGCTTTCTTTATAAATTTTGTATTCGTGTAGCAGCGCGCCGATGAGGTGATTTTCCGCGAACGAAAAGGATTCGCCGTTTTTCGCGAAAATTATATGGTCGAGAACTTTAATCCCGAGCGCGTCGAAAACAGTTATGATTTGGCGCGTTAGGAGGGTATCCGTATCGCTTGGGGTTGGGTCGTCGGTCGGGTGGTTATGGGCGATGACTACGGCGGTTGTTTTAACGCGGAGCGCAATATCAACGAGTTCGCGGACGTTTATGTCGACTTTCGAAATGTCGTTGCTCGTCGTATTGTCGCGGATTAGAACGTTCCCCGAAAGCCCGAGGCAAACCATAACGAACTGCTCGGTCGTATAGGTCGGCATAACGTCTTTAAAATAGGCGGCGGCGTCGTTCGGGCTCGTTATTTTCATGTCCTTAGCCTTATTTATATGATAATAATGCAAAAGTTCGCCGAGGAACGAGATAAAATATGCGCTTTGCTCGCCGACGCCGATAATTTCTTTTAGCTTATCCGGGTGCGCATCAATTACCGCCGCTAACGAACCGAATTTATTTATGAGGCGGTGCGCGGTCGGGTTTGTATCTTGTCGCGGAACGCAAAAACCCAACGCGTATTCTAAAACTTGGGTATCGTTAAAACTCTCTAAGCCCGATTTTGCGAAAAGTTCGCGCAACTTCGCGCGCCTGCCGTTATGGATTTCTTTTTCCGTTTTTATGTCTTTAGTTTTCATTATTCCGCGTGGAGTGGGTC
>JAISHI010000017.1 GCA_031262595.1 Christensenellaceae bacterium
TCGCCAAAAAGCGCGGAAACCTTCGCGCGCATATCGCCAACTTTTGGCAACAAATCTTTTATACCTTTAATTGAATCAAGCATTATGAACGCAGTATATATTACGAAAACTTAAAAAGCAATGGGTTTATTCCGTTATCGCCTTTTTAGCCATGCGTTTCGAGATTTTAGAGAGGGAGGCGGCGAGAACCGCGCCCGCTGCCGTTATCGTTAGCCCGAGCCCAACCCATTGCAGTGCGCCCCAACCGTTAACCTTAACAAATTTCGTTTCTATATAGCCGGAATACATATATGGGTTTTCGGCGTCGCTATAATCATAGTAATAGACTTTTGTAAACGCGCTTTTTTTATCGAACTCTGCCTCCGAAACGCGAATTTCTTGGGCATTTATTAAGATTTCCGTTGAATATTCTTCCGTGCCGGTTGCGTTTGAGTAGACCTTAACGATATCGCCCTCCGCGCATTTAACTTTTGCGTTCGCGACGAACTTTGATTTTTCGCTCGGCTCGTCGGCGTCAATAACAAATCGCTCAGGAATATACGCGACTTTCGTTCCGGTTTCGGCTGGCTTTAAATCGTCGTTTAACCAAATTTCATAAAACTTCCAATTATTCGCATCTAGGCTTTCGATTAGGCGCGACACATAAACGTAGGTCGTCGCGTTTGAGCTGATCGTTTTTTTAAGCGGAGAGCCTAGCGTAACCGGAACGATTTCGCCGCTCTCGTTCTTTGTCCCGATGCTTGTTGGGTATTTATAAAGTTTGATTCCGTCGACGATAATCCGCGCGCGCAAAAGGGTGTTTTGCTCTAAGAAATTCGGGGTTTTAATAACTAAGTCGCTATTTTCGGGCGCGATAAATTCGTTATTGATATAACCAACGACGGCGTTCTCGCCGACAACTTCATACATAACAAGGCTCCAATCCTCGTCCTCTTTTAAATTTAAAAATTTCAATGTTTTATTCGAAGGTAGGGTCGTCTTAACTTTTATCGCGTTCGGATAAGCGTAAAGAGCGGTTTCGGCGGTTGTTTTAACGAAAAGTTGGGGCAAAACTCCGCCTTTAACTTCAAGAGCCGTAGTTTCCGTCCAATCGTCGGGTGGGTTAGATGGAACTTTATTTAAGTTCGCATGAGTAATCGGCAATTTTATAACGGCATCGTTCGCCGCGACGAAATAGGCGTTACTATCCAAACGGTCGAAACTAAAATAAGAGAAATTTTCGGGCACTTCAATATTAAGGTTATTGGCATTGCTTAAAGCTTCGTCGGTGCTTAAATAAAGAGTATTATCCACAATAAAAAGCAATTTGTTATCGCTTGTTCGGGCTTGGGCGGTTATTTGGTCATCGATTGGCGAGGCGGTTATTGTCGTTGTTTCGCCGAGTTCTATTATATAATTAGCGCTTGTTCCAGTCGATAAGAAGATAGTTTTATTATCGGCGGCGATTGAGATTCGGGCGGCGGAAGTTAGGATAGGGAAGGGCACGGAACTCGTTAGGTTTGTTCCATTGCTGTCGTAAATGCCGCTTGGTTTTAGGAAGAACGGTTTTGCGGTATGCGAAGTCGCTATATCGAAGATTTCTTCGGTTGTATTTAATGGGGTTGCAGTTTCTGTAGTTAGGTCGAATTTATAAAGCGCTTTGTTTTGGAAGCCGTCGCTAGAATAAATATAAAGATTATTAAAATAATCGAACTTCATTATTTTAACTTGTTTAATGTCGGAGCTTAAAAGTTCGGGCGCGGTTCCGTTCTTAAAAAGCCGAAGTCCTGCGTCGTCCGCGACAACAAACCGTCCGTCTTCGAGGCTACAAACCGCTGCCAAGTTATAAAAATAATCGTCGGCGCCGCGATAGGCGAGTGGACTTCCTATATAAGTTAAGCTAACGCCGCTAACGGAATATTCGCTCACGCTGTTTTTAAAACTATCTAGAACGAGTAAGTTATTTCCTTGCATAGCCAGCGAAATCGGCTCATAGCTTTTCGAATTATTAAAGCCGTAGTTTTTCTCCGGCTCGGCGCTGAGCGAGGCGATATTATAAGAATCCGTCGAGATTAAGTTTATAACGAAAATATTCGAGTCGTCGATAAAGGCGTAAACGTTGGTCGCAACTTTAACGAGCGAGGTCGGGTTTATGAAAAATTCCTCCGTATAATATTTCGAAACAACGCTGGTTTGCGAATTACAATTAAAGATATAATATCTTGAATCTGCGTCGGTATTCGCTAAGCAAATTGTTGTCGTTTCGTTTACTTCGATGAAGGTTGCGAGGTTTTTTAGACCGGGGATTGGCGGGGTAATTTGAGAAGGGAAGTAATCTTCTATATTCGTGTCGGTTGTTTTTTCGAAGCCGGATTGGTTTTTTTCGTAAATGTCGACTTTGTTGTCGTTTAGGAGATAAATTGCGGTTGGGCTTGCGGCGAGGCGCGTTGGGTTTCCTATATAGGTATAAACGGCGTCGGGGTTCGGGGTTATATAGGGAGGGCTCGCGGAAACGCCAAATTTTAAAAGCGCGCCGAAATAAAATAGCGCGCCGCATAGAACAATCGAAAGTATTAACAAAACCGCTTTTGTTGTTTTCATAATAATGAAAAGTTTCGCATTTTTGGGACGAAAAGGCAACCAAATTCAAACATCGTGTTATAAGGAACTGTTGAATAAGTCGGACGCGCTAAAGCGCTAAATGCCTTTCGGGTTCTTTTCGGTTCAAAACCTCGGTTTACTCGGTCGTTTACTAGGGTAAACTTCCCTCAAAAACCTCGATTTTGCCCTCGAAAATAGCCTCGAAATCCATTTCCCGACTTAATCAACAGTTCCTTAAATATTGCGGGGATAAGACGCGGGATATTTTTGGGTTTAAATTAGAGTTCGTCGTCGTCGAAAATTATGTCGTCATCGGCGGGCGCAAACTTAACTTTTCGTTTTTTCTTTTCGCGAGTTCGCTCATCGGCTTCGGTTCGGATTGTTAAAAATGCGCCCGCGCCTATCGGGAAAAACGCGCAAACAATCAAGAATAAAATAAAAGCCGACGACGCTAAAACGACAATTAGTAGCGAAACTTCATTTAACATAGTAAGAAAATTTTAGCATAAGGGCAGAAAATAAAAGTTAAAAATAAGGGGGGATTTTGGAAGATTTTGACAAATATAGGGCGCTTCTAATCGAGTTTAATCGGCATCGCCGCGACGCGTTTTGGACGTATAACGGGCTGGATTTCGAGAACAAATTTGTTCATAAAAAGCAGGTCGAGTTCCATCGCTCGGATGCCAAAGTCCGCTTCGTCTTCGGGGGCAACCGAACGGGCAAAAGCGAGTGCGGAGCCGTAGAGGCTCTGTTTTGGGCATTAAACGCGCACCCGTTTTTAAAAACTGCGAAAAATGCCGTCGGTTGGGTGGTATCCTTGACCTCGCAAGTTCAACGCGACACGACGCAAAAAAAGATTTTGCGCTACCTTGATAAACGCCTAATTGTCGACATAGTTATGCAATCCGGCAGCCGCGAATTTCCCGAACGCGGCATAATAGATTTCATTTTAGTTAAGAACAAAAACGGCGGAATTTCGAAAATCGGGTTTAAGTCTTGCGACCAAGGGCGAGAGAAGTTTCAAGGCGTCGACCTCGATTTTGTTTGGTTCGATGAGGAGCCGCCAGAAGCCATTTATGACGAGTGCCTTATGCGAACGCTCGACAGGAACGGCTCGATTTGGGCGACGATGACGCCGCTTAAAGGGCGGACTTTCGTTTACGAAAAAATCTTTATGCGCGAGGGCGTCAACGAAAATATAAAGTGTTTTAGCATGAGTTGGAGCGACAATCCGTTTCTCCCGCCCGATGCCGTTGCCGCGATGGAAAACGAACTTTCCGCCGACGAGCTCGAAACGCGAAAGTTCGGGCGGTTTATGGAGGGGACGGGGATTGTCTTCGGCGAGTTTTCGGGCGAGAATATTATTGAGCCTTTTAAAATCGAGAACGCCGAATCTTTCGCGGTTAGTATCGACCCCGGCTTTGCGAACCCGACGGCTGTGCTTTGGATTATTCGCGATAACGAAAATAATATCTTCGTCGTAGGGGAGGCGTATATAAAAAATAAAAGCGTCGCCGAGATTGCGGAGTTAATAAAAATTAAACAGAAGGAACTTAATTTTCCGTTTAATAAAAATGGCGAAGTCGACGCGATAATCGATTCCGCCGCGAAACAGCGAACCTTCGGCGCGCCGACTGGCGTTTGTGAACAATTCCGCGAAAACGGGATTTCAGTTGATACGAACGTTAATAAAGACGTTCTCGCAGGCATTTCACGCATGAAGGCGTTATTTAAAAACGCGAACGGCGAGCGCAAACTTTTCGTTTTTAAAAATTGCGTTAATTTAATAAACGAGTTGCGCGGGTATTTTTGGGGCGACGACGAGCGACCGAAAAAGGCTAACGACCATTGTATCGACGCGCTGCGATATTATATAATGAAGCCCGAAATAAAGCGCGCTCAGGTTAAGAACGCGCTTGGCAACATAAAATCTAAATTTTTAAACAATATTTAGTTAGGTTTTCTAAACATTAAGACATGAAAAACGAAAGCGTCGCAAAACTTTTTTAGGTCGAGCCCTGTCGAGGTTTTAATTTTTTCGAGGCGATAGATTAGGGTATTTCGATGCATATAAAGTTCTTTCGCCGCCGCGTTTATATTAAGATTGTTATGTAAAAAAACCTCAACCGTCCTGCGTTCGTCGGGCATTAAGAGGATTCTTTTTATCGCTGGGGTATCGAATTTTTTAAGATTATTTTCGTAGATGTCCTTCGGGATTGCGTTAAAGAATTCGCATAATAGGCAAGAGTTTTTGTCGCCGATTAAACAATTTGTGTTGTCCATAATGCGGATATGATAACACTTGCAAAATTAAATTGCAACAAATATAGTTGTTTTGATGAAAAAACCGCTTTCCGTTTATCTTCATGTGCCGTTTTGTGAGGCGCGATGCAGTTATTGCGACTTTTATTCCAACGTTTCGGGCGAAAAAGAAGTTAACGAGTATGTCGACCGCCTTTGTGCGGAGATTAAAGCCTTTAATAAGCGCGATTATATAGTTAAAACGATTTTTATCGGTGGCGGAACTCCGAGCGTTTTAACGCCCGCGCAAATTACGCGTATTTTTAAAAGTCTTAAAGAGTTCGAATGGGCTGACGGCGCGGAAGTTTCGATTGAAAGTAACCCGAATTCACTCGCGCGCGAGAAACTTGAAACCTATTTAGCGCTCGGAGTTAATAGGCTTTCGATTGGCGTTCAAAGTTTCGACGATAAAACGCTAAAAATATTAGGGCGGTTGCATAGCGCCGAGGCGGCGGTTTCCGCGATTAAACTCGCGCGCGAGGTTGGCTTTAAAAACATAAACATAGATTTAATTTATGGCGTTCCCGAGGGGGAAGTTAATTTACCGAGCGAAATTTTAGGCGAGTTAACGCATATATCCTTATACAACCTAATCGAAGAGGAGGGAACTCGGCTCACCGAAAACAAAGATTTAACGCGTAAAACCGAGGACGAGGTTATCGCGGAGCAAACGCAACTCGAAAGCGTTCTTAACCGCGCGGGATTTTCGAAATATGAGGTTGCGAACTTTGCGCGCGAGGGGTTCGAATGTTCGCACAACCTAGTCTATTGGCTCGGCGGAGATTATATCGGGTTTGGGTCTAGCGCGCATAGCCTAGTTAATAACAAACGATTTAGTAATTCGAATCAACTTATATATAGGAAGGGGAGCGAGTATAATCGAACCGAGTTTGATATTTTTCGCGAACGAGTTATGCTGGGCTTAAGGACAAGATACGGAATTTCGGGCGAGTTTGCGGAAAAAGTTCGGGCTGAGAGCGGAAAGGAACTAGCCGAACTGATTTCGAATGGCTTTTTAAAAGACGACGGCGAAAATATAATCACTACCGAAAAAGGACTTCAAATCCTAAATCAAATTATTTTAAAAATTCTTTAAAATTGGGTCTTGAAATTTATTTTCTTTCATATATAATGGAGTTATGGTTTACGGCAACGGAGGTTTCAATTTTTCAGGGAACAACCCATATAAAAGGGTTGCGCCTGTTTTTGTGCCGGTTTCGGCTATACAAATTCAATCTAATGCGCCGAAAAAATGTTGTATTGTAAATGCTTTCGCCCACGGTTTTAATGGAAATACGCAAAACAACGAGCAAGATCAAATATTAAACTAATAAAAATCGGGCGAGCCTAACGGGTTCGCTTTTTTGTTGCGTTTGGGTTGCTAAATGCGAGCGGCGCGGTTATAATAAGGGCATGCTTTTTAGTTTATTTCAAATGTATTCGGGAACGGACTTACTCATCGTCTTAGTTTGCTTTGTTTTTGCGCTTTTTAGCGCGCTTATTTTGCATGAAGTCGCGCATGGTTTCGTTGCGCTTAAATGTGGCGACCCAACCGCGAAGTTTGCAGGTCGGTTGTCGCTTAACCCAGCCAAACACCTCGACCCGTTCGGAACGATTGCGCTGCTCATTTGCGGGATAGGTTGGGCGAAACCCGTTCCGGTCAATCCGTATAACTTTCGAAACTATAAAAAGGCGAGTTTTTTAGTTTCTATCGCGGGCATTACCACGAATTTGATTTTGGGCTTTATTTCGAGCCTATTATATTTTGTTTTCGTAAACTTCGTTAGCGGGTTCGCAGGCGAATTCTTTTCGACACTTTTCCTTTATATGATGGCTATAAACGTTATGCTTGCGGTTTTTAACTTCTTGCCGATTCCGCCGCTCGACGGCTTTAATATGATTGCGACTTTCGCGAAACCCAATAATAGGTTCGTTGAGTTCATGCGAAACAACCAACTTTTAATGTTGATTGTTCTTTTAGTCGTCGCCGACGCAACAGGGCTCCTCATGCTTCTTCGAAACACAATAATAAGCGCTTTCTGCGGTTTTTGGGAATTGATTTTTGCGGGTTCTAACGCGCTGCTTCCTAAATAAGATACTACAAAATATCAATCTTAACGAGTTCGGTGGTTTTTTGTCCGCCGATCGCATTGGATTCGTCTGTATCGAGGTGAACTACGGTTGCGGCGGAGAGCCTCGCGACAACGTTATTTAAAACCGCGCCGCGCGCGCCGCCGAATTGTAAGGAAATTTCTTCGTTATCTTTAAGCCCGAGCGCGTTGGCGTCGCCCCTAGTTATATGAAGGTGGCGCTGCGCGATAATTAACCCTTCGGCTAGGTTGATTTGCTTGCCGTTTTCGGGGTTTAGCAGCGAAACGGAATGGCTATTTTTAAGGTCGCCGCTTTGACGCAAAGGAACATCATAAAACCCGAGCGAGAACGCGTCGGTTTGCGCGATTTCGACCTGCGTTTGCGCGCGGTTAGGGCCTAAAACGGAAACGTTTTCGATATTGCGTTTTGCACCCAAAATAGTCAACTTTTTATCGCTTAAAAAATCGTTCGGGAGCGTTAAGTCGCGTTTTTTATTTAAAACTGCGCCCTCGCCGAAGAGAGCAAGGAAGTCGCGCTCGCATAAATGAATGTGCCGCGCGGAAGATTCAACATTAAATTCCATATAAAGAATATATTAAATGATTTGTTGTTTTGCAAATAAAATGATAAAGTAAGGCATGAACAAAAACGTTATAATAATCGAACATCCGCTTGTGCATCATAAAATCGCGCTACTCCGCGACCGCAGGACGACAACAAAAGAATTTCGCGAGGTTGTCGGCGAGCTTGCGACGCTCGTTGGATATGAGGCGTTGCATGACTTACCGCTCGAACCCGTCGAGATAAAAACGCCTATCGAAACCGTTAACGAGATGATGATTCGCGACGATAGCGTTGCGGTTATCCCAATTTTGCGCTCGGGGCTTTGCATGGTTGACGGGATTTTGAAACTACTCCCTAACGCGAAAGTCGGGCATATCGGGCTTTATAGCGACCGCGATATGGAACGCCGAGTTGAATATTATACGAAGTTGCCGAAAAATATGGAAGGAAAGCAATCCATTATTCTCGACCCAATCATTGCGACGGGCGAGAGCGCTTGTAGCGCGATTGATATCATTAAACAAAGCGGTTGTAAGCATATAAAATTTGTTTCGCTACTCGCAAGCCCCGCTGGGCTCGAACGCATAATCTCGAAACATCCTGACGTTTTAATTTATCTCGGCGCGAAAGAGCGCGAACTCGATGCGGATTGCTTTTTGGTTCCTGGCGTTGGCGATGCGGGTGACAGAATGTTTGGAACGAAATAACTTCGCAAAATAAATTTCAAGCAACACACTCCCCGATATTTAGGCGCGCGAGGGCTGGTTTAATATTTTTATATTTAATATAAATAAATAAAAATGGGACGTAAGTATTGCAATTTTATTTATTTCGTGATATTGTTAAATAACTTTATATTGCCGGCAAACATAAAGTTTTTAAAGGGAAAAATATGGAGTTTAAAAACGATTGCGTTGTAAAAACGCTGTTCTCTGTTGCGGACAAGCTCGACGATTATCTTATCGATATCGAATATAAGACAAAACATATTGCCTACCAAAGTTTCGGGAGGGAAGAATCCGCGCTTGACGTTTGCGAACGCATAGTTGCGCAGGCCGTTAAACGCGATATGGTTCGCGGGGCGAAAGTTAAGTTTTTAGAGTTATTAAAAACGCTATCCGCAGCCGATCGCGAAATAATCCTAGCCTTTACGTCTGCGAAAAACCCGAAACAAAAGAAAGTTCTCGAAATGGCGGAGAAGTTCGGTTATTCGAGGAGTGGCTTCTATCGCAAAATCGCGAAGATATACGAAACGCTAGGAAAAAAACTCGAAAAAATTGGAATAACAGAACAATTTTGGACAAGCCTTCTAGGCGCGAGTAAGTTCTTCCGCGATAGTTATCGTTATATGGTTGAAGTCGTTTGTAATGTTGCTTGAAATAATAACTCCGCTTATTCTCGCGGAGTTTTTTAAAAGTTGCCTTTAAAATAAATATTGGCTAGTATATAGATATGGGGCTTTTATATAATCTTTTAAATATGTTTCGCGGCGTCGGCAGACGGAAAACCCGCGACCGAAAAATTCCTGGGCTTAGCGAGGCTGCCGACGCAAAATCGGATAACGCCGAGTTCGTTAAAATTCAAAAAAAGTATAAATCCGTTTTAACCGTCGGCTTGATTTTCGATTTTCTCGCGCGGATTGCCTTAACGCTAGGCTTAATCGGCGTATTTATAGGGCTTTTGTTCGGGTTATTTACGGGCGGACTTATGAATTTAGGCGTCGTTATCGTATGCGGCGCAATACTTATCGGCTTATATATCTTAATAAAAATTCTTCTTATCCCCGTTAATATCCTCCAAAAACGCCGCCGCGAAGCGTTAATAAACGCGCATCAACAACTCGCGTAAAAACGCAAAATTGTTGCTTTTTTCGTAAATATGTTGTATAATTATAATAGGCTTGGGAGCGAAACGGCTTCGACAATTTGTGGACGGCCTGCTAAGCATACCGAGGGCGCGCCAAAACTCGTTAAAAGGGCGCGATTAAATAGTTAAATGCAAATCGCACTAACTATGCTCTTGCTGCTTAATTCCCTTCGGGGTTTAAACGCAAATTAGCAATCTAATTCCTTTCGTTTAGTTCTTTGGAAAGAGTTGGATTAAGGGAATAAGAACGATTTACTATTGTTTTGGTTTGTCGATACAATAATAGTAAATTAAAAATTTCGACACTTCCGCGTTCTCTTGTTTTTGAAAGAACGAGGATAGTAAAAAACGCAAAAACTAAGTATGTAGAAAAGTGCGCAAGAAGCATTTTGGACACGAGTTCAACTCTCGTCGCTTCCACCAAAAAATTGCCGAAAGGCAATTTTTTAAACTGGTGGGTGTTCACGGACTTGAACCGCGGACCGACCGGTTATGAGCCGGTTGCTCTAACCAACTGAGCTAAACACCCGAAAGTGGTGGTGCCAACTAGATTCGAACTAGTGATCTGTCGGGTATGAACCGACCGCAGTAACCAGCTGTGCTATGGCACCAAAAAACGCGCAATACTAATATGCTTGAATGCGCGGGTTTTGTCAATAATATTTTCGTGGAGTTTACCCCTAAACAAAAAAAAGAATATAACGAATATGTTGAGAAAATTTCGCCGACGTCGCGCAAGGGTTGGAGTTTATTCCGCGCGTTTTTAATAGGCGGGCTTATTTGCGCGATTGGGCAGGCGTTTGCGCTGCTTTTCGGTTGGATTTTCCCGAGTTATGATAAGGAAACAATAGGAGCCTTGGTTTCGTGTGCGCTTATTTTAATAGCCTCGATTTTAACGGGCTTTGGGGTTTTCGATAAGATTGGGAATTTCGCCGGCGGGGGCAGCATCGTTCCGATAACGGGATTTTCTAATAGCCTGACTAGCGCGGCGATGGAGTTTAGGAAAGAGGGCATAATCTTCGGCACTTGCGCGAACATGTTTCGTATCGCGGGGCCGGTTGTTGTTGTTGGTGCGGCGATTTCGATACTCGTCGGCTTAGGTTATTTTCTAGGGGGGCTGGTTAATCTATGGTAAAAACTACCCAAATTAAAAAGGGCGGATATATCGTTTCGGGCTATTCGGCTGTTGGCAAAAAAGAACACGAAGGGCCACTGGGGAAATTTTTTCATAAATGGTTCGAGGACGATTATTTAGGCGAAAAGTCGCATGAAGCGGCGGAGAGAAAACTTTTAAAGACCGCGTTTGACGGTGCGGTTCGGGCGGCGAAATTAAAGTTCGGCGACATCGACGCAATCCTTTCCGGCGACCTTTTGAACCAAATTATTTCGGCGTCGTTTGCCTCGCGCGGCGCGTCGTCAGCGTTCCTTGGCGTGTATGGTGCTTGCTCGACAATGGCGCTCGGATTGGGGCTAGGCGCAACCATGACGCAATTAGGGGCATTTAAGCGCGTCCTCGTCGGCGTTTCGAGCCATTTTGCGACGGCGGAGCGGCAATATCGCCTTCCGCTCGAACAAGGCTCGCAACGCGTTCCCGTCGCGCAATGGACGATAACCGGCGCGGGCGCAACGGTTGTTTCGAGCGACAAACCGACGGAAGAAACGGGCGCGAAAAAAAGTTTTTGCCCCCGAATAGTTTCCGCGACTTTCGGGCGCATCGTCGACCCCGGAATTAAGGACGCAAACAACATGGGCGGAGCAATGGCGCCGTCGGCGGCCGATACTTTAACCCAATTTTTTAGGAACACGAAAACCGCGCCGAAGGATTTTGACGCGATTTTTACAGGCGACTTAGGGCGGCTCGGCGAGGAGATTATGCGCGACCTTTGCGCGCGCGAGGGGTTCACGCTCGGCGCGGAATATAGCGATTGCGGGTGGCTTGTTTATGACTCGGGCGACGCGGTTCAAATGGGCGGCAGCGGGGCGGGCTGCTCGGCTATCGTTTTTAACAGTTATATTTTAAAGAAATTGCGCTCGGGCGAGTTTCGGCGAATTTTATTTATCGCGACGGGCGCGCTACTCTCCGCAACAACGGCGCTCCAAGGCGAGAGCATCCCTTGCGTCGCGCACCTCGTCGAAATTCGGTCTTAAAGGGGGAAAACATGGAAATTTTTATGGATTTTTTATTGGCATTCGCGGTCGGCGGGTTTATTTGTATGCTCGGGCAGCTACTCATTTTAATAACGAAATGGACGTCGGCGCGGATTTTAGTTTCGTTTGTTTGTTTGGGCGCGCTACTTCAAGTAGTCGGGCTTTTTAAAATTTTAAAAGAATTTTCGCCGTTCGGGGTTTCCGTTCCTATAACGGGATTCGGGGCTGGGCTCGCGGAAGGGGCTATTAAGGCGGTTAAGGAGGACGGGTTCTTCGGCATTTTCTCGGGCGGTTTTACGGCGGTGGCGGCAGGGCTTGCGGTCGCGATAACGAGCGCGTTTATAGTCGCGCTAATCTTTAAAAGCCACTCGAAATAACGCAAAAACTCGGTTGCGCGTATAATATTCTAGCATGTTTCGCTCATTTCGCGCTTGACGAGCCGCGGATTTTGTGTATACTGAACTAGTCGCTTCTGTGGCTCAGTTGGTAGAGCAGCTGATTTGTAATCAGCAGGTCCTCGGTTCGAGTCCGAGCAGAAGCTCCAAAAAATTCCCGCAAGGGAATTTTTTAACTTTTTCACTCTTCACTTATTCATTCATTCACTAATTTTTATATTATTCGCGGGTTATAGTTCCGGCATAAGTCCTTCTGGGACTTGTTTTAAGAGATCCAAGAAATCTTGCGCCGTCGTTATGAACCCAGAGAGCGCCTCCGCCCAAACTTCGGGGGCGGCGGCGATTGTTTTGCCTAATGAATGGTCGCTATCGTTAACCCAAGGGAAAAGTTCGTCGCACAAATCCAAAACCATGCTGTTAATATCTGGGATTGTTATTGATTCGCCTGATTCTAGTTCTGGGACTTCGATTGTAATTCCGATTCCGGCTAATAGTTCGGCTAACTCTTCTTTTGAGATATTAACTTCTGGGAGTTCAATAACGATAGGGTCTTTGCGCGGAAACATATCGTCGAGTTTTTCAGAGTAGTTTATAGCGTATTGTTTTAGCGGCTCTATATTATATATAACGCTATGCAAAACGTCGGCAATGTTCGCTGCGTCCTCGGCTTCGATTTTTGAAAAGATTTCGATAAACCCGAGTCCTTCCTCGCCTTCCTCGCTGGTTTCAGCGTTTAGGCTGTCCATTATATCTTTAACTTTTGTCGCGATAGCGGGACCCTTATCGATTAGCGTTCCGAGAACCGCTTTAATGTCGCCGATAAGCCCCGGGCCGATCGCGTCAATTATTTTGTCTGTTTCCTCTAACGTATCGCCGAGAGGGAAGTTAGAGCCGCGTAGTTGGTCTTGTAAAAATCCGTAAATTTCTGCGCTGCCGTCGAGTTCGGTCATGAGTTTAAGGTCGAAGAATTGGTCTTTAACGAGGTTGATGGCTTTTCTATCTTTTATCGCGGTTTCATCATCGCCGGCAAGCGCGCCGATTTTTTCCCACATATCTGCGCCCTCGAGGTTCGAAATTCGCGCGTAAACGATAGTCGCGTTATCGGCTAAACTCATGAAATCGCCAATCGTTCCCGTGAGCGAGAACTTAACGGTTTCGTCGGTTTTGGTATCCGTATAATAGACCGTGCTTAAATAATCGCAAGCCGCACCGGAAATTGCGCCTAATGGGGCATAGCCTATCGCGCCGTAAATTTTGCCTGCTGGAATGCCGAATGCGGAGCCATTACGGAAGCCGTCGCCGAGCCCTGCGGCGAACTTAGAAATACTTGAAAGTTGTTCGAGGGCGCTTGCCGAGAGTTCGTCTTTTCCGTATTCGATTTTTACGTTCTCGCCGTCTTGTTTATATTCAACGGTATAACTATCTTTATCTGTATCGAATTTAAGCGATTCGGCAACATAAATAAGCCCGTTAAACGGAATCATAAATAAGAAGAATAAAACGAAACCAGTTGCGAGCCCGATAAGCGCGCCGAAGCCGCTATGTTTAGGGTTCTTTTCTTTCGTTATTTTATTTTTCTTTGGCATAAAGATTCGCGCGAGGATAGCGTAAACAATCCAAGATAAAATGTTCGCTATAATAAGGAAGATAATCCAAACGAAAACGTTCCCGAACGCCATAACTAGCGATAGAACCATGTTATAGGTCGAACTTGTTGGGTCGATTTCAATGAAGCCGCCCGCCATATCTATTAAGAAGTTCTCAATAAAGGGGATATGCAAAATTGCCTTTGAGATATTCGGCGTTAGGAAAAAGATAATCGTCGCGAAAAAGACGATTGTTAAAAGCCTAAGCCACGCACGATGAAGCCCGCGCCCAAGCCCAAACAAAACCCCAACGAGCAAGAACAAAACCATTAAACCTAAAAGCCCGAGCGGAAGGTAAGCGATATATTCCATTTTAAAAAACTCCTCTATATATTATACTCGATAATATCATAAGTTATTTTTACTTGACAACGGATTTAATTGCGGTTAGTATAATTTATCTTGTTTTACGCAAGATAACCTCATACGAAAGAAAAACCGAGCGAAGAGCAAGCGAAAAACAAAAGAAAAAGAAAACCGTAGGGCAACTTACGGTTTTTAAATGAGGAATTCACGGTTTTTTCATGTTTTTTGAAAAAAGTTTCGAAAAACGCTTGCATTTTGATTTTAATACGCATAAAATGACTTGTCAGTTCGTATAGATAACTAAAGAAATTTCATTAAAAGGAGGTGCACTTCATGGCAGGAAAAGCATACCTCGGTTTGGATTGGATCGTTTCGCTCATTTTGGCAATTATTCCTATCACGAATATTATTCTTGGGATCGTAACGCGTGTTCAGCGCGAAAGCATTCTTTTAGCAATTCTTAACTTCTTCCTTTGCCCACTTTTTTATATTCTTGACCTTGTCTCGATTATCGTTAATAAAGATATTAAGTGGCTTATTTAATTTGAATTTTAAAGAAACGGCGGAAACGTCGTTTTTTGTTTGCGTTTAGGTTTTTTTTGCGCTAAATATCTTTTATATGGCGAAAGATTATGGGAACGCGTTAAGGGATTTGGTTAGGTCTTGGATTGAGGAGGATAAACTCGCCGTTCCTGAGGCTGTTAGGTCTCGTATTAACGAATATAACGATGACGACGACGAAAACCAACCCGTCGATGAATATGACGACAGCGCGGCGTTTAATAAATTCGGTAACGAGGACGAATATAATATGCTCGATAGGGGCGACGATGACGAATACGACGATGAGCAGCAAAAAGAAGACGAGATGAACGAAGAACTCGAAGAAGAACAAGCCCAGCAAGAGCAAGAAAGGTTAGCCGCGGGACAGGCAGGGGGCAGGCAAAACGAAAAAGTTAGTTGGAAGCCGGGGCAAAAGATTACTGTTGATTTATTAGCTAAGGTTTGGAAAAAACTTTATCACGACAAAAAAGTCGGACCAATTTGCAAAAATGCTGACCAACTCGTTAAGCGCGCGCTTATCGGCGCGACGTTCGGCTTTTATTACATAAATGCGTTTTGGAATAATTGCGTTCGCCCAGACGAACCTAGCGTAATAGGGCAAATTCTAACGGCGCTTAAAGAACCTCTCGCGCAAGTTTCAGGGATAAAGGGGGTTTTCGAGGTTATTATAAATAAACCGCCTGTTGTTGTTCCGCTCATGGCGATTTTAAAGATAGGTTTGCCATTTATAAATGGGGGTAAAGGTTATGGTAAAGGCCTAAATTCCGCGGACGTTCGCGCGAGATACAAAGGATCATAACCACAACAAAAAACGCTGAGCCCAGCGTTTTGTTTTTATTATTCTGCGGTTTCGGTTGGGGCTTCGACCTTCGCGGCTTTTGGCGCTTTCTTTTCTGCGGTTTTTGCGGTTTTCTTCGCAACAGGCTTTTTTATTTGCGCAATTTTTTCTTCTTCGGTTAAAACAACCTTCGCAGCAACGTTTTTGCGGGTTGCTTCTTTAACGCGGGTCGCTGATTTACCCGTTAAATTGCGGATATAATAAAGTTTTGCGCGACGAACATCGCCTTGTCGCGTAACTTCGATTTTCTCGATTCTTGGGCTATGAACAGGGAAGGTTCTCTCAACCCCAACGCCGAACGAAATTTTACGAACGGTAAACGTTTCGCGAACCCCGCCATTTTTGCGTGCAATAACAAGCCCCTCGAAGGCTTGGACGCGTTCTTTATTTCCTTCAACGATTTTGAAATAGACTTTAACCGTATCGCCAACGTTAAATGGCGTAATGTCTTTTTTCTCGTTTTCTTTTTCAATGAGTGTAATTAAATCCATAATTTAAGCATTATAACACAGCAAAAAAATATTGCAAGAGTTTTATTTAACGAATTTTTAGGGATTTTTAGAACACATCCGAAATGTCGTCGGCGATTGGGGTTAACTCGCTCGCTGGCGATTTTTTGCTTTGTTTTTCCGCTGGTTTCTCGTCGGTTTCTTTCGTTTCTTTCGCGGGTTTTTTATTACTTTTTTCAGGCTTTGGGGCTTCTTCGGTTTTTGCGCTCTCGGCTAACTTTTCTTGTAAGTCAGATTGCGTAAAATTATGATAACTCGTTGTTTCGCCGTCCCATTTAAGGTCAATCTCGCCAACCGCGCCGTTTCGATGTTTCGCAACAATAAGCGTCGCCTTCGAGCAGGTAAATCGGCTGCCGTTCTCGTCTTTTTCGCGGTGCAGGAACATAACGATGTCCGCGTCTTGTTCGATTGCGCCGGAATCCCGAAGGTCGGAGAGTTGCGGCTTTGCGTCCGCGCCTTGACGCGATTCAACAGAACGGTTTAGTTGCGAAAGAAGGATAACAGGCACGCCGAGTTCCTTACTCATAATCTTCATCATACGGCTGTTTTCGCTAACGCGGGCTTGGATGCTTTGCGCGGCGGAAAAATTCCCGCTCGGGTTTAAAAGCCCAAGATAATCGACGATAACGAGGTCGAGTCCTGTTTCGCGCTTTTGGCGCATACATTTTCGCAGGATTTCGGTTGGGGTTGTTGCGGGGGTATCGTCGATAAAGATGCTCGCGTCGGTTAACTTGCGTTGGGCGACAAAGAGCCGTTTGGATTCGTCGAGCGTTTGTTCACCGCGCGAAACCTTCGACATAGAAACCCGCGCAGCCGAGCAAAGCATACGCATTAAAAGGCTTTTCTTATCCATCTCGAGGTTAAAAATCGCAACTTTGGCCTTATGGTTTAGCGCGCAATTTACCGCGATATTAAGCGAAAACGCGGTTTTACCGCAACCCGGGCGGGCGGCTAAAACGATTAAGTCGCTGTTTTGAAGCCCGTTTGTTATGTTGTCGAGCCCGTAAAAGCCGGTTTTTAGGCCGCGGAGGGCGGTTGGGTCGCGTTGGATTATGTCGATTTGTTCCATGACGTCAGGCAAGGTATTCGCGATTGGCGTAAGCTCCCTAGCCTCGTCCTCTTTCGCGAGGCTAAAGATAAGATGTTCAGCGAGGGCTAGGTTTTTTTCGCTTTCGTTGTTTTCGCGGGCTGCTTTAACGATTTCGGTAGATGCGGTTATTAACTTTCGGTTTATGCGCATCCTTTTTAGGATTTTAAGATAATGGCGGAAGTTCGCCGACGAAGGAACGCCGCTTGCGAGGTTCGTTAAATAAGAAACGCCGCCGATTGCGTCGAGCGCGCCGCCTTGCATTAGGGCATTTGAGAGCGTAACAATATCAATCGCGGTATTTTTCGCGATTAAGTTTTGGATTGCGTTATAGATTTTCTTGTTCGCAGGGCTATAAAAGTCGTCCTCAACGAGTTTGGAAAACCCGACCGTGCAAGCGTCGTTATCGATTAAAACGCAACCGATTGCGGATTGTTCGGCCTCAAGGTCGTGGGGTAATGTTTTTTGTTCGTTTGCCATTAAACTCTTAATAACATAAAAGCGCGGAATATGCAAGTGGCGGTTATTACGGTCGCGCGAACACGAAAAACCCCGAAATTTTCCCCTAAAAAACCGCTTGCTAAAAGTTTTAAATCTACTTATAATATAGGTATGAAGGATATGAACGATATAATGGGAGGCGGCAAGCAAGCAAGCAAGCAAGCAAACAAGCAAGCAAGCAAGCAAGCAAGCATTAACTGGCTCTCTTAAAAAGAGTTTGATAATAAGTTTGGCCGCAGTTATTACTGCGGGGGCGATTGCT
>JAISHI010000028.1 GCA_031262595.1 Christensenellaceae bacterium
ATTACGACACCCCCGACCAATTCGAAGAAAAATTTTTCTCTCCCCTAGGGGAGAGAACCCCACCCACTAAATAACCTTACTCCATCTTTTTGTGTCTAATCGCTTGACATAGGTCCAGATACCTAGAACAAGTTTGCGAGAGCAATCATTCGAAGTGTCGTAACCTAAATGCCTCCTTTAATCGTAACGAATAACCCGCAAGGGCTCAAAGATTAAATATGAACAAGCATTATGAAAGAACAAGTAAATCTTTCTATGCTTGTTTTTTATTGCAAAAATTAAAGGAGAATTAAAATGGAAATTAAAAAACTGTGGGAAGGAATCCCCACTAAAAAGTGCGCCGAGTGCGCTAGGAAAGACAAAACGTGTGACGGAATGTTGGTCTACGATAACTTATGTTCAAATGTAAATTATCTTGAAATGTACGGCGAAGCAAATTATGAACGGAACAAAGAAACCTTTGCCGAACTTAAAAAGAAACTAAACGGCGAAAAGCCCTCGATATTCTCGTTTGGCTGTGGGCTGGGGCTAGACTACTTAGGAGTTAAAGAAGTGTTTGGCGACAATGCAACTTACTGCGGAATTGACAAATGCAAGTGGGCAATCACACAAACAGAAAACTATAAAAACTTCACGCCCAAGCTACCCAAGGCAATAGATTTTGATGATGGAATGTTTTCGCTTCATTTCCCATATCAAAACCCTGTGCTATGTTTCTTTCATTCACTTTATACAATCTCAAAGAATGTAGACCTGAAATCAAAACTTTTAGAAATGTTGCAAGGTAAACCTAACTTTTATATCGTTGTAAATTTCACAATCAACGTTCACTTCGGGCCAGTAATTCGTGAACGGGAGTTTCTTGGCGAATTAGTAACTGAATTAAAACGAACATTTAACATCAAACAATTTGATATTTTGAACGATACTGCTATAATAATTAAAGGTGAAAAGAAGTAGATGATTTTAAGTGTTTCAAGAAGAACTGATATTCCTGCCTTGTATGTTGATTGGTTTTTTGACCAGTTGAAACAAGGTTTTGTTTTGGTGCCTAACCCCATGAACACAAAAAAAATTCAAAAGATACAATTGCAACCCGTTAAGATTGAAAGGAATTTGCTTGGTGGAGTTGAAGTTTCTGGTAATGTTGATGGCATTGTGTTTTGGAGCAAAAATCCGCAGCCACTGCTTGCCCGAATTGAAGAATTAAAAGACTTTAAATTTTACTTTCAATATACACTTAATGCCTACGACCAAAGATTTGAGGCTGGTATTCCGCCACTTGAAAAGCGAATAAAGACCTTCCAAGATTTGTCTAAACATTGCCCGGTGGTTTGGAGATATGACCCAATCTTTTTGGGTTCAGGCATTACTATTGAATGGCATAAAGAACAGTTTGAGAATATTGCAAAGCAACTTGCGGGCTATACAGACCGCTGTATGATTAAATGCTTGCGTGATAAGTTTGCGGGAATTGTCACGCCCACCACAAGCCAAATTATAGAAATTGCGACGGCGCTTTCCGCCATTGGCAAAAAGCATGGAATTGAAGTGCAGACTTGTGCCGAGATTATGAACCTTGAAAGTTACGGCATTAAACAAGGCAAATGCACAGACCCAGAAATTTTTGAAAAATTGCTTGGTAACATAAGCCTAAAAACAAAAAAACTTGACGGGCAACGAAAAAACTGCCGCTGTATTCCTTGCGTGGACATTGGCGTATATGACACGTGTAGCCACGGTTGCACTTATTGTTATGCAAGGCACAGCATCTTTGCAAAGGCAACTTGTTCCGCTAACGCAAACAAAATAAAGGAAATGTATGACGGATTCGACGGCGAAATTTACGACCGCAAAACCGAGCGAATATTTGATTATAAATAGGCAGTAAGTTCCGCTTCACACAGCCCAACTTTACGCTTCGGACACACAAAAAATTGCCGTAAGGCAATTTTTCATTCTTCACTTTTTCAATTTTTCATTTTTTCACTAATATTTCCTCACTAATCTCTTTATAACTTTTCGTAAAGTTTCGCGAGGGCGGATTTAAGTTGTTTCGCGACAACGACGTAAGTTTTGAGGTCGGCGCCGTAAGGGTCAAGAACATCGCCGCAATCCGCGAGCTCGTCGAGCGTTTTAACGTTATCGTAGCTACCGATTTGTTCTTGGTGGCGCTTCGTCATGCAAACGATTAAATCGTATTCGCCGAGCATAGCGGGCGTGAATTGCGTGGGCTTTATATGAAAACAACGTTCTTTAATCTTTTTAAGCGCAAGTTTCGCGTTCGGGCTCATTTCAAGCAGCGTTTCGGCGTATATGCCCGCGCTTTTTGCGGTGTGCCCCTTTTTTTCGCGAAGTTCGATATTATTAAAGATATTTTCCGCCATAGGGCTGCGGCAAATGTTTCCCGTGCAAACAAACAAAACTTTCATTACAAAATTATCCCCCCGCCGATAACTTTTTCGCCGTTATAAAGAACGCACCATTGCCCAGCTGTAATCGCGCGTTGTTTTTCCGCGAAGAAAACCTTTAAGTCGCCGTTTTCAAGGATTTCAAACCGCGCCGCTTGGTCGGGTTGGCGGTAGCGGGTTTTTGCGGTAATATTAAACTCGGTCGCGCCCCCTAAACCCTCTGCGTTTGTAAGTTTTTTCGCGTCGTTCGGGATTGCGAGGCTCTTTGCGCTCTCGTCAACCCAATTAAACTCCGCGCAAGTTAAACTATCGCGAAACATTTCCTCGCATTCGCCGTTCGAAACAACGAGAACGTTATTATCTAAATCTTTTTTAACAACAAACCAACGGCTCGTGTTCTCGCTAACCCCGCCAATATTAAGCCCGCGGCGTTGCCCGAGGGTATAGAACGCAAGCCCCTCGTGCTTCCCGACGATTTTGCCGTCCGCGGTTTTAATATCGCCCGGCTTCCCGCCGATATAGTTTTTAAGAAACTCGCGCATCCGCTTTTCGCCGATGAAACAAATCCCCGTGCTGTCTTTTTTCTCGGCGGTCGTCAGTCCTAATTTTTTCGCAATCTCGCGAACCTCGGTTTTAAGTAAGTTCTCGAGCGGAAACATTGCGCGCGAAAGTTGAGTTTGCGATAACGCACAAAGGAAATAACTTTGGTCTTTCGATAAATCTTTCGCTTTTTTAAGGACAAATTTATCGCCGATTTTTTCTACGCCCGCGTAATGCCCCGTCGCGAGATAATCCGCGCCGAGAGATAACGCCTTTTCGAGCAAATAACCGTATTTTATCTCGCGGTTGCAAAGAATATCTGGGTTCGGCGTTATGCCGCGCTTCAAACCCGAGAGAAAATCCTCGAAAACGTTGTCGTAATATTGTTTCGAGAAATTAACGCCGTAATAAGGAATCCCAATCCTTTCGCAAACGCGCCGAACGTCCTCGAAGTCCGCCGTTGCCGTGCAAACCCCGCAATCGTCGACTTCCTCCCAATTTTTCATGAAAAGCCCAATAACGTTATGTCCTTGAGCCTTTAAAATCGCGGCAGTTACGGAACTATCGACCCCGCCGCTCATACCGACAACAATCGTCAGCGGCTTTTCCGCCACTTCGAGCCCAAAACCTTCTAATTTAAACTCGCCTAAATTATTTTTGGGATTATTCATGGCGCGTTGTTTTAAGTTAATTTCGCTCATTTTTTGCCACCCTTCTTTCCCGCGCTCCATTCTTCTTTTTTAATATTCCCTTTTTGCGGTTTTTCGCCGAGCCGAACGGGATACTTAAACTGCCCAAAAATAACCGCAAACCAATCCCAAACCCACATACAAAAAACAACAAAACCAAAAATAAACGGCGGATAAGGAACATAACCCCGAACTAACTCGTCCCAACCCTGAGCGATTAAAGTCGGCGCAGACGGGTTTCCCCAGTTATAAAACAACCCCAACGAAAGCCCCAGCCAAAGCGCGGTTAAAACGGCGTAAGTTATCCCCCGCGCTTTTCGCCCTGCGACAAAACAATGCGCGCCAAAAATCCCGAGAATTAACCAAAGGCACATTTTCGTTAAGCTAAGGTCGTCAGGCCTATATTTCGTCATAACAATCTTTTCGCCCGATTTTGTTCGTTTAATATCCTTCGCTTTTTCTATGCTGGCTTCCGCGATTTGGACTTTCGAAATTCCGCAAACCGCGCATTCGCTAGTATATTTCGGGATTTTGTTCCCGCAATAAGGGCATTTTATAGTGCTGTTATAAAGCCTATCGAGTTTTTCGCTAACTGGTTTCTTAATTTGTGGCATGAAATATATTATCATATGCGCTTGACTTTTGCAAAACTTTTTATTATATTATTCGCTATATGTAAGTGGCGGTTAATTTTGAAGTAGTAGCCAAAGTCGACCTCACGAAAATAGGTGGCGTGAATATAAGCGCTAGCAACCTTAGCGAAAGGGTTAATCGCTAGCCGTTGCAAAATTAAAATCTTAAAACTAATTAAAAGGAGATATTTTAAGATGCCAACAATCAACCAAATAATGCGCAAACCTAGAAAAACTCGTGCGAATAAGTCAAAAGCGCCAAGCCTTCAAGGCAACCCACAAAAACGCGGAACTTGCCTTCAAGTTAAAACAGTTACGCCTAAAAAGCCTAACTCGGCTCTTCGAAAAGTTGCGCGTGTTCGTTTTTCGAATAAAGAAGAAGGAACGGCGTATATCGGCGGAATCGGGCATAACCTCCAAGAGCATAGCGTTGTGCTTGTTCGTGGCGGAAAGGTTAAAGACTTACCCGGCGTTCGTTATCATATCGTTCGTGGAACACTCGACACAGCCGGCGTTGCAAAACGCGCACAAGGTCGTTCGCTCTACGGCGCAAAACGTCCAAAGAAATAACAAAAACTAATTAAAAGGAGAAAACTATATTATGCCAAGAAGGTCAGGAGTTCCTGTTAAACCAGTTTTAGCAGACCCAATTTATAAATCCAAAACCATAACTAAACTTATCAACCAAGTTATGCTTGACGGAAAGAAAAGCATCGCGCAAAAAATCGTTTATGGCGCGCTTGAACAACTTTCAAAAAAAGTTAGCGCAGAACCATTAACGGCGTTTATGCAAGCGCTCGAAAACGTTATGCCTCTTCTCGAAACGAAAGCACGCCGCGTCGGCGGAAGCAACTATCAAGTTCCAATGGAGGTTCGCCCCGCTCGTCGTCAAACGCTCGGCATCCGTTGGATTGTTGATAACGCACGCAAACGTAGCGAAAAAACTATGGAAGAACGCTTGTTCGGCGAATTGCTCGATGCGTTTAACGGGACGGGTGGCGCGTTCAAGAAAAAAGAAGAAATGCACAGAATGGCAGAAGCCAACAAAGCATTCGCCCACTATAAGTGGTAAACCAAATCACCTAAACAAAACTCGGTTAACCCCGAGTTTTTTAATATGCTGTTGTTTATAGCCGAAAAGACGCCGAAAATCAGTATATCTCCAATGTTTTCATAAGATCCATAACATCCGCGACCGTCACTATATTAACGGGCTTTTCCGTTGCTGTTCCCGAGCGCGTTACGATTATCGTCGAGAGTTTGCGGTTTTGGTTAAAGAGCGTTAAACATTCCTCGATAGTTATGTCGACGGAAACGACAACATAATGCTCGCTCGACGGAAACGCACGCAAATATTCCTCAATCGTCGTATCCGCGAGAAACTTATCGAGGCTGGCGTTTGTTGCTAAAATATTCGCCGCGATGTTTTCGATAAACTTTTGCCAACGGACAACGCCGATAAGGTTCGCGCCTTTATAAACAGGAATACAACTATGCCCAGACCGACCTGTTTCGAGTATAAGGTTGCGAAGTTTGAGCGTTCCGTCTATTACGATAACGTCTCTTTGGCGTAAAATAGAGGTTAAAAGCGGCGGCATAGAAACTAATTTCGCGATTTTTTCCATAGTCGCGACAACCTCGTCATGCGGTTCGGCGATAAGTTTGTCGCTCGAACTATGAACAATCGCGTTTCGAAGGCGCGCGAACTCAATAAGGTCGTCCTCGTATCTGCGAACGACTTGGTTCAGCGAAGAACAACGCCGAATTAAATCGCTAAACGAAATATTAGTCTTAAAATTATATTGGTTGCGCAAATCGTGATCGATATCGTTATACGCATTTATAAACCGCGCGCCGTTGCTTGAACTCCCTATCATAACTTTATATTATACGTAATTTAGCCGAGAGTAAAGCGAAAACGCTTGCTTTTTGTCGCGCGCCTAGAATATATATTTAATATGAAAATCCAAAACAAACGAAGGAAATCCTTAACGCGAGAAGCGAAACGCAAGCGCAACTTATTAGTTCGAACGTCCAGCGACGACGGCGCGCCGGTTGTCGATATTAAGGGGCTTGTTTTTATTTGGATTATTGTCGGGATTATCGCGCTCGCGGTTTTTATTTATACAGACCTCTTCCGCACAAAAAACAACGGCGACGCGCTTGACGCAGCTGCGATTATCGTTTCTTTCGCGGCGTTTATTATGCAATCGCTGTTTTCTATCGGCGTTTTGCTGCATAACTCCGCGCTCCGCAAATCAACCCTTTCGCAATTCGTTTCGAATAACTATACCGTTGTCGATTTCGTCGAAAGCATGACGATGGGCGCCGAAAGCAGCCGTTATACCGAACGCCTCGCGAAAGACCGCAGCCTTAGAAACTACATGAAAGAAGAAGATATCGTTAATACCGACGACATTTTGCGCAACATGAACGATTATTATTTCTCGACCCTTCGTATTCCGTTTAAAATCGCGGAAGGAAAATCCGTCAACGCGCTTAAATTCATGGCGCTTAAATTCGTCCGCGAAAACGGCGACCATCATTATTTCATCCCTTGCGCGCAAACGAGTATCGGCAATACTGTTATCCTCTTTAACGACAAAACGAAACTCCAAGAAGTCGTTATAAATCTCGTTCAAAAAAAGAGCGACGACGATTTTGACTCGGCGCGCGTTATTCCCTTCTCGCGTATAGAAATTTCGCTCGGAATGACGAGCCTTTTAGGAGTTACGACGAACGGCAGAATCGAACTTTATTTCGATAACCCAAAACGCCTCGACGACAACGGCGCGAACAACTATAAAATCTTCTCGTCGCAATTCCGCGCGCTCGGCATGCCAAAACTAACGACAAGCATCGCGGAAGATATACTTTAAGTTGCCGAACGCTAGATTTTTTGATAGAATAACTTATGAATTTAAAAAACTTATTTATGTCGACGGAAACAATCGTCATTATATCGCTTATCGTTTTAATCGCGATTATATTGCTTGCGGTTTTCCTAATAAGGGCGCACGCGAAACTAAATAAAAGTCAGTTTGATGACAAAACGCCCGAGGTTGTCGAAATTCCTGCCGATAAAAAGAAAATCGACGCGCTTTTCGAGTTTGTTGAAAACCAAAAACGCGAACAGCTCGCGAAAATCGAGGAAAAACAACTCAAAAAACTCGACCAAAAACAAAAACTCGAAACTTTTAAGCAAACCCGCGAACAACTTAAAGCAAAACTCGAAGAAATTTTCGACGCCGGCGAATGGAAAAGCCTAGACGCGATTTTAAAAAGCGCGGATAAAGGCGGAATCGGGATTTATATCATTTATAACAAGACGAAAAATAAATATTACGTCGGGCAAGCTAAGGCGCTTAATGCCCGAATCCGCCAACATTTCGCGGTTGAGGACATAACGCGCGATTTCCTTAGCGGCGACGAAATCGCGGTTAAAACGTTTTCCGCGTCGGTTTTGCCCGCGGATTATCGCCTCGACCACATCGAAAAACTCGGTATCGAAATCTTCGGCGAAAATTCATATAATAAAACCCACGGGAATTTATAAAACCGCCCCTCAGAACTGCGTCTAAATCCTCATATATTTAGAAATAAGGTCCGTTTAATTTTGCCCGATCCATCCTGTGCGATTATCTTTTACCTGTCTTTCTCCGGGGTATTTTCTTCGCCTTCTTCTTTTCTCCGACTCGCAAGCTTGTCGTGTATTTCACTACCTACCCAAGTGCCCACGCCCGAGGCCGCAGCTGCCCCTATGATACTAGTAAATCCTAGCACGCTTTCAGCATAACTTTGCATGAAGTCATCAACCCTTTTATTCACCTCTGCTTCCGGAATACCCTCAGCACGCAATTCATTTCTTTTTTCATTTTCTAAATCCTGTCTGTTACCAACTGCATTCCCAACGCCCAGACTTGCGCCCATAACGCCCAAACCAAGCATAACGCCCGCTGCTGTCCCGCCTGCTTTTTGAACAACCTTATTTACTTTCTCACGAATTGTTTTGGCTTTTTTAGGCGATGCAGTTTGACCATCTCTTTTCCCCACTATGCTTTTCATATAGTTTTTAACACCCATTTTAAAATCTCCTTTTTTAGAAAAATAATTTTTCTATTTAAGAATAGACCCCCCCCCCCGATTTGTCAAGTGTTTTTTACAAATTCGGCAATTTGCCCGAATTTAATCTTTAAATTGACGAACGCGGTTTTTCGCGCTAAGATAACTTTATGAAAATAAATACCGCAACAAAAATAACAATCGTTCGTATAGCCCTATTGCCGTTTATTTTGGCGATTTATTTAATGTCGTTTTACGGCGTTAGCGCGTTTATAACGGATTATGGGCGGCTTATCGCGATGGCGCTCTTTATAATCGCGGCGGCTAGCGATTTCGTTGACGGATATATCGCGCGAAAATATAACCAAGTAACGGACCTTGGCAAACTCCTCGACCCAATCGCCGACAAACTACTCTCCTTTCTCGGGTTTATACTAATCGTTTGCGACCCGATTTTAAATAACGGCTCGGCTGGGCTCGCGTTCGGCGAAAACGTTTCGGGTATCCTTCCTCTTTGGCTCGGCGTTCTCGCAATTTCTATCGCAACGATGCGCGACTATATAGTTAACGCAATCCGCCAAATCGGCGCGCAAAAAGGGCTCGCAGTCGCGGCGATTCCGTCGTCGAAAATTAAATCTACGGCGCAATATTTCGCAATTTCGTTCTTTATGCTTTATTCGTTCTCGCTCGGTATGGACTTCCTTAACGGCTGGCTGAAAATCGTTGTTCAAGCCCTTTGTTTAGCCTTTTTAATCCTCGCAACCGCGCTCTCGTTCTACACAATCTTCGACTTCCCGCTAAAAAACAAGCACGTTTTCGCGGCTAAAAAGGAAGAAACGAATGCAAAATAACCTCGATTTTTCAAAAATTAAATGCTTCCTTCTCGATATGGACGGAACCGTTTATTTAGATGGCAAGGTTTTCGACGGCGCGGTTAACGCGATAAACCGAATGCGCGAGCGCGCGAAAGTTCTTTTTATAACGAATAACTCCTCGAAATCGCGCGAAGATTACGTCGATAAACTAACCTATCTAGGAATCCCTGTTAAACCCGACGAAATCTATACCGCCGGCCACGCGACTATCGAATACATAATCCAAAATACGAAATTCCGTAAAATCTGGCTGCTCGGCGCGCACGGACTTAAAGAAGAGTTTAAGGCGAGCGGGCTAACAATCGTCAACGGAACTAAACTCGCGCCAGAACTCGTTGTAGTTGCGTTTGATACAACTTTAACCTATAAAGACCTCGCGATAGTTTGCGAGCATATTCGACATGGCGTCCCTTTTATCGCGACCCACCCCGATTTTAACTGCCCAATGGCGGGCGGCGAATATATCCCTGACGTTGGGTCGTTCCTCGCGCTTATTAAAGCCAGCACCGGCAAAAGCCCCGCGCTGATTTGCGGAAAACCCTACGCGCCGATTGCGAAATCCGTTGGAAGCCTCGTTCACCTAGCGCCTAACGAAATCGCGATGGTCGGCGACCGCCTCATGACGGATATGAACTTCGCGATAAACAACGGCTTTAAGTCGATTCTTGTTCTCTCGGGCGAGGCAACCCGCGACGACCTCGCAAAAAGCGGCATGAAAGTCGACGCGGTTATAAATAGCATAAGCGATATAAACTTTTAAACCTTAGTCTTATATAAAGTCTTGCGAAGTGTTTCGATTGGAAAGACGATAAGCGCGAGGACTATCGTTAATAAAAAGTGGTTTATCGAGAGCGCGGACGTATGGAAAACTGTTCCGCCTAAATAAACTATCCCGATTTGTGCGACGAAAACAATCCCCATAATTATCATGAACATTTTATTGCCCGAAAGGCCTTTAAAGATATTTATGCGCTCGGTTCGCGAGTTAAACGCGTTAAAGATATTCATGAACATAAAGAACGCGAAGAAGGCTGTTCCCGCATAAAAACTGCTCCAAGCGCCCTCGAAATGCGATTGGATAAACGGCGAGAGTAAAAACCAAATCGAAAGTCCGCTCATAACGATGCTCGAAATTAAAATTTGGTTCCACATGGATTTCGTCACGATATTTTCGTCGCGGCGTTTTGGCGGTTCGGTTAGATATTCCTTTTGCGGTTTTTCGCCGCCGAACGCAAGCCCCGCCAACGTATCCATAACGAGATTTATCCAAAGCATTTGAATAACGGTTATCGGCGTAGCGATGTTAAACAAGGGAGCTACGATACAAACCGCCATCGCGCAAAAGTTTATCGCAAGTTTAAAGACTAAAAACCGCCGAATCGACTTAAAAATCGTGCGCCCGTAAGAAACGGCTTTAACGATACTAGAAATGTTGTCGTCGACGATGACGATATCCCCTGCCTCTTTCGCGACTTCGGTTCCGCTGCCCATCGCGAACCCGAGTTCGGCCTTTTTAAGCGCGGGCGCGTCGTTAACGCCGTCGCCGGTCATGCCGACAACAAGGTTTTGCGATTGCGCGATACGAACGAGGCGCGATTTGTCGCTCGGAAGCGCGCGCGCAACAACCCGAAGTTTCGGTAAAATCCGCGCGAGTTCCTCGTCTTTTAAATTATTCATCTCGTCGCTAGTAAGGACGACCTCGTCGCTGTCGCCCGACAAAATCCCGACCTCCGTCGCAATCGCCGTCGCTGTGGGTTTTGCGTCGCCGGTTATCATAACGACTTGAACCTTTGCGTTATGAAGAGCCATAACGCTAAGCCGCGCCTCGTCGCGCAGTTCGTCGCGGATACAAAGAAGCCCGATAAGCGTTAAATCATTCATTCTAACCTGCCCGCCTATTATAGGGTCGAACCCGACCGCAACGCAAATAACGCGCATGGCTTTTTTCGTTGCGTCGTCGATTGCGTTAAGTAGTGCGGTTCTGTCGCCGATTTTCTTAACTTCGCCGTTCTCGTTGATAAAATTGGCGCAACGCTCTAATAAAATCTCTTGCGCGCCCTTAAAGAAAGTCCGCGCGCCGTCAGCTGTTTCAACCGTTGTCGCCATAAATTTCGACGAACTCTCGAAAGGAATCGTATCTATTTTCCTTAAATTCCCATCGATTTTCGTTTTATTCGCGTATTCGCAAAGAACGCGGTCGGTTATGTTTCCGCCAATCGCCCGTCCGCCGACGAACTCCGCGCCGTTATTATAGATAAGCGCGGTTGCGAGCGCCTTGGCTTGCTCGCCCCTTGGTTCGTCCGCGAACCCCTTCGCGCCGATAAACGACGCGACTTCGAGTTTACCCTTAGTGAGCGTGCCCGTTTTGTCCGTTAAGAGAATATTCAGGCTGCCGGCCGTTTCAACGGCGCTAAGTTTCCTAACTAATAGGTTGTCTTTCATCATGGATTTCATATTCGACGACAAAACAACCGTTATCATCATCGGCAACCCCTCCGGCACCGCCATAACGATAACCGCGACGATAAGGGTTGCGGCCTGCAAGAAATGATGAACAACAAAGCTCCAATCCCCAATTTGCGCGATTCCGTTATTTAAAACTAAAACCGCGAACATATAGGTTATGAAAACGAGCCCCGCGCCGATATAACCTATGAGGCTAATAAGTTTCGCGAGTTTTTCGAGTTTAACTTTAAGCGGACTTGTCGGCGCGCTTTCGGTAAGTTCGGCGGCGATTTTTCCGTAAACCGTTTCAGCTCCGACTTTCGTTATGCGCATTTCGCCAGTTCCGCTGGTTATAACTGCACCGCCGAGTAGCGTTATGTCGCCGTCTAAACTTCGGTAGGCTTCCTTGCTCTCGCCGTTTAAAACGCTTTGGTCTACGTAAAGTTTGCCCTCTATTAAGTCGCCATCAGCCGGAATCTTGTCCCCCGCGCCCAAAAGAACAACATCGCCGACAACGACCTCCGTCATCGGCAAAACGCAAACCTCGCCGTTGCGCCGAACGCGCACTTCACACAAGGCCGTTGCCTCTTGAAGTTTCTTAAACGCGTTTTCGCTGCCCATTTCGGAAAGCGTCGAAACCAAAACCGCAACAACAACCGCCGCAGCAATCCCGACTGTTTCTAAAATCTCGCCGCCGTTAAAAATTAGGAACACGACGTTAATCCCGAGCGCGATGAGTAAGATTTTAAGCATCGGGTCGCCGAAGTTCGCTAAAAAAACTTGGAACGCCGTCCGCCTATTTTTCGCCTGAACCGCATTCGTCCCAAATTTTTCGCGCGACAAAATAACTTCCGCGTCGCTTAAACCCGTTTTCTTCATATAACTATATTATATTATCGAGAGTAAGCCGACAAGCACAAAGAACTCGCAATAATTTAGTGCAATTTACATGTAGAACAGAACTGCGCTGCCAACCCCCCGCAAGAGGTTTCGCGATAACATTGATGCATATCAAGCCCAGTCTTATACATAACTTCTATTAAGTTATCGAGCGGAATGCGACGAGGTTTGTCGTTAATAGCCGAGAGTCTAGCCGCACAAAGCGCGCGCGCCGCCGCCGAAGCATTGCGTTCGATACAAGGGATTTGAACTAAGCCATAAACAGGGTCGCAAGTTAAACCTAAAAAGTGTTCCATCGCCATGCAAGCCGCGTTCTCGATTTGCGTAAGCGAAAATCCCATTAAAAACGCCGCCGCGCCCGCCGTCATCGAGCAAGCGACCCCGATTTCCGCTTGGCAACCGCACTCCGCCCCGCTAATCGACGCGTTAAATTTATATAAGTTCCCGATTATTCCGGCAACCGCCATTGCGTTAATGAGTTCGTCGTCGGTTTTGCCCCATTCCTCGCTCGCGAGCAATAAAACAGACGGCAAAACCCCGCAACTTCCGCAAGTCGGCGCGGTAACAATTTTTCCGCCGTCCGCGTTTTCCTCCGCGGTGCCGATTGCGTAGGCGGACATAAGGCGATGCTCGTCGGTTAAAATTCCGTTGTCCTTAAAATCGAAAATAGACTTCGCGCGGCGTTCGAGTTTAAGTTTTCCGGGTAAAATTCCCTCTGTTCTAACCGCTTTTCGTGCGGTTTCTTGCATTTGCGCTAAACATTCGCGTAAATATTCGCGTATTCCCTCGCCCTCATGAAGATAAACGTATTCGGCGAGGTTAATCTTCTTTTCTTCGCAAAAATTTTTTATCTCTTCAAACGATTTGTGCGGATAAGTCGCGGTTTCGATATCGGTATTTATAGCTCCGCCGCCGAGGCTCTCAAACGTTTCGCTCGTAAAATCGCAACTATCTTGGCTGTCCGCGCCGTCCTCGCCGCCGCTATAACGGCAACAAGAAATCGTTAACGTATTTGGGTGCTCTTTTTCCGTTTCGGTATCGAAAATAATCTCGCATTTTGCGGGCGCGAGTATTTCTTTAATAATTCTATCCGTTCCGTGCCCAACTCCTGTCGCCGCTAAAGAACCGAAAAGAACAACCTTATATTCGTTTGACGGATTTTTCGTTTTAAAAAGCGAAACCGCCCTGCCGACGCCGAGGGTATGCGACGACGACGGCCCATAGCCAATTCGGTAAAGTTCGCGCAAACTGTTCATAGGCTTATTTATGCTCCGCAAGGAGTTTTAGATAATCGTCTTTTTGCGAGGCGGATAAGAAAAGATAAAGCCTTGGGCCGTCGTCGCGCCCGAAAAGCATATTATAGAAGACTTTAAAAAACCTTTGTTGGCGAACTTGGTTTTCCTTCTTTGTTAGCCCTTCAATATTTATAAGCGAGTATAAAAACTCTTGGATTTCTTTTTCCGTGCGCGCGTTGTTTAAGAACTCGGCTAGTCGCGCCAAAACGCTCTTTTCCTCGTCGCTAATCGTTAGATAAAACTCTTTATTAAAGGAAGGCAATAGTTTATAAATCTTTTCCGGCGCATAATTTTCGAGCCAATACTTAACGCTGTTAAAACGCGCGATGAAATTCGGGTCGTTTGCGTCAAGCCCTAGCGTTTTTGCACAAAGTTTTATATTAAAGCCCGAAATCGGCGCAACAGTCGCCATTGTCCCGAAAGAAACAGGGTTAACGGTCTTGCGCGTTTCGATAAGGCAAAGGTCATAAACGGATTTCTCGAATTCCTCCATAGGTTCGCCGGAAAGATATGCCGAAACGCCGCGATCGAACTCACCGTAATGGCGGATAATCGTATCGTCAAAGCCGAAATCGAAACTATCGCCGACGTAATATTTTGCGTAAAGCCACCTGAGCATCTCGGGTTCGTAAACGCCGAGTAGTTGCGCTGGGGTTATGTTAACTCCCGTTGAACTATGCATGCTGCCGCTCGAAATTCCGCGTATCCCAACCCAAGCAAAACAAACCGAAACAGGCGCCTCTATCCCGAAAATTTCTTTCGCGATTTTTGTCGCAACTTCATAACTTCCGCCCGCGCTGTGGTGGTCGATGCCCGCCGCCTCGAAGTTAACGCCCTCTTCGCGCCATCTCATCGGCCAATCAACTTTCCAAACGAGTTTTATATTCGTAGCTTCTAAAACGTTAACGGTATGCCGCTCGCCGCATTTGCATTCATAAGTTAACTCCGTAAAATCTGCGTTCGCGCCGATAACTTTCGTGAAATCGTGTCCGCAAGTTTCGCAATAAATAGAAACCGGATAATATTCCTCGCGCTTGCCTTCCTCGTCTTCCGCTGGGTTATCCTTTTCGGTCTTAAAACTCGTTATTATGTCGTAAATTTCTTTGCGTTTCGAGAGCGCATAAACGATATTTTTATTATAGCGCTTAGATTTATATTCGGCCGCTTGATATATAAACTTAACTGGAATTTCGTTCATCGAAAGTCGCGCTAACGCGGCTTCGAATTCTTTTTCGTAAAACTTCGCATAATTTTCTTCCTTATCGTTCGGGTCAGGGATAAGCGAATACGGCATACCGATATATTTCTCGTAGCCCGTTTTCATTTGCGCGATGTTCTTAGGAACTTTTCGCATTCTATCAAACTCATCCCAAGAAAAAATCATGCGGACTTTTTTGCCCATAATCTTCAACGCCTTGCCGACGTAATAGTTCGTGATGAACTCGCGATAGTTCCCGATATGAACCGAACCCGACGGGCTTATTCCGCTCGCGACAACATATTCTTCCTTATTAGGATAACGCGCAATAACGTCCTCCGCTAACTTAAAACTCCAATGCATAATGCGATTAAGTTATCATAACTCGGGCGAAATTGCAAATAGTAAGTTTATGGAAGAAACCCCAAAGCGCGCGATAACCGAGCCCCCAACAGGCGGTGTCGTTAAAGGCCCACGCGAAGGCTTTATCGAGGATATCGAAACGAACGTTGCCTTAATAGAAAAGCGGATAAAAAAAGATTTAAAGTTTAAAGAGCTAACGATAGGGCGATATACGAAAACGAAAATTAAGTTAGCCTATATCGAGAGCATCGCGGACGAAGAAGTCGCGGAAAATATCGAGAAAAAGTTAAAAAAAATCGATATCGACGGCGTTATCGACAGTTATTATCTCGTCGAGTTCCTACAAGAACGCACATACAGTTTCGTTAAGCAAGTTTCCGCCGACGAAAAACCCGACAGCGTTTGTGCGAAACTTTTAGAGGGGCGCGTTGCGATTTTAGTTGACGGCAGCCCGATTGTTCTTTGCGTTCCGTATCTATTATTAGAGGACCTCCAAGCCAGCGACGATTACTATTCGAACCATACAAGCGCGAGTTTGTCGCGAGCCATTAGGTTCTTCGGCGCGCTCATCGCGATACTACTTCCAGCGTTGTATATAGCCCTAAAACTCCACCATTTCGCCTTGGTGCCGTTGCCCGCCCTTTTGGCGCTAATAGGCGACGGCGGGGGGAGCGCACTTTCGCCCATGTTCGAAACGATTGGCGCGCTAATTTTATTCGAAATAATTATGATGGCGACGCTCTCGATGCCGAAGAATTTAGGCGCGCCAATCGGCATCGTAGGCGCTATCGTTTTAGGCGATACTGCCGTTAACTCGGGCTTAATTTCGGGCAGTACAGTCCTCGTTTGCGCGATTGCGAGCGTAACGAGTTTTTGTATCCCGAACCTTTCATCGCAAATTTCGCTTTTAAAATTCACGGCTTGTTTTATCGGCGCGTTCTTCGGGTTGTTCGGGATTATGCTTGCGCTAATTGTTTTCGTTATTTATGTTTGCGGGCTAAATAACTTCGGAACTCCAATTTTAGCCCCGTTCGCGCCGCATATAAAAGAGGACGCAAAAGACGGGATTCTAAAATCCGCCCTGCCCGAAATGGTTATGCGCCCGAAAAGTATACCTAATAAAAACCCAGTCCGCGCAAAAATAAAACAAAGAAGCGAGGATAAAAATGGTTAATAAATCATCGAGAATAAGCGACCGAACCGCGATAATCTTTTATATAATCCTCTCGGTCGGGATAAAAGTCTTTACGCTGCCGAAAGAATTAAATCTTTTAACGGCGATTTTAGGCGCTGTTTTCGAGTTTTTGCTACTCGCGTTAATGCTATTTTTAATAAGACTTAAAATCTCGCCGCTTATAAATAAGTTTTTGCTTTTTATTTTTGGCGCAATTTTAGGGCTTCAAGTTTGGTTCATAATTCGCGATTTAAACCTCTTTGTTTTTAATAGGCTCTTCGAGGAATTTTCGCCGATTATATATTTCGCCCTGCTCGGCTTGTTTTTCCTTTTTATCGTTTCTTCGAAACCGCAATCCGTTTTCCGTTCGGCGGAAATTTTATGGCCGCTACTCTTATTAGGCATAGTCGTTTGCGTTGCGCCGCCGTCGCTAGAAATTACTGCGAAACTCCCCGAATTCGAGGCGTTTAACGTTTTAAATTTCATAAAAGTCTTGCCTTATTTCTCCGCGCCCCTTTTCCTTTTTATATTTAAAGATAACTTAGTTCGAAATAAGGGTTTTAATAAAAAATTTATTTTATATTCGATAGGTTCGCTTTTATTTTTCGTTTTCTTCGTTTTTTTATTTCATAACATCGCGGGCGCGTTAGCCGAAACAAAAGACATCGCCCCGCTCGGCATAACGGTTTACGCCTCCTATTTAATCCAAAACGGCGAGTTCGATTTCCTGCTAATCTCGATTATGCTGTTGCATTTGCTTTATTGCCTTGCGCTCGTTTTTTGCGCGATTGGTTGGGCATTTCGGCAACTCTTTGGACTAGAAAATGCCGAACCGAAAGAATATAACCCGAAAACAACAAACATCTTCAAAAAACTTTGGCATAACAAAATCAAAATTCTTTGTTTCGTCGCGCTTATCGTTATGCTACCTACGGTCGGAACAAAACCCGACGCAACTCAAAATAAGTTAATCGCGACGACGCTAGCGTTTAGTTTTGAGGACGACGAAATCTCTTGCGCGGTTGTCGCGTTAAATACCAATAAACAAGGCGAAAACGACGAAAAATTTAAAGTTTATGACGGCTCCGGCGAAAATATCGACGCGGCTCTAAAAAACATTACCGAGAATACGGGCAAAGAAATCGCGCTCGCGCATTGCTGCGTTCTCGTTTTAAACGAAAATTTAGGGGGCGAGAAAACAGTTCAAATCCTAAGTGAATACGCAACGAAAACCGAACTAGCGAACAGTTGCGCCGTTCTTAAAACGCAAAGCGATATAAAAGAACTCTTTAAGGCCGACGCGAAAGAGCGCAGGCTCTCGCAAATCGCCGAACACACCCAAGAAAAAATAAAATCGCCCATAAATATTGAGCGATATTATAAAGATTATTTGGCGGACGGCGTTTTGCCGGAATTTATCTCAGTCGGATTGGACAACCTTGATTAACTTATTCGGGTCGGTGCTAACTTCAAAGATAATTCGGTATATAACTGCTCCGGAACCCCCGTTTTAAAACTTCGGTTGAACGCGCGCGTTTTAATGGCTTTGGTTATACATTCTCTGCAAACGCTAGCGCCTCTGCCGTTTGCGTTGCCTTTTTCGTCAACCGCGAACTTAAAACCGTTATCCGTTTTTTCGCGATAAACGCGGATTAGGTCTTTTGCGTCAAACCTTTTTCGACAACAGCAACAAATTCTTTGTTTTTCCATAGGCTATTCACCAAGATTTAGTTCATAAGCGAAACTTGCGTCTTCCTCGCGCGCCTTGTCCTCGCTCTTAACGTCGATTCGCCAGCCTGTTAATTTCGCCGCCAACCTAACGTTCATGCCTTGCTTGCCGATTGCGAGCGAGAGTTTGTCGTTTGGAACGATAACGCGGGCGTGTTTTTCCTCCGCTAGCGCCTCAACTCTTAAAACAGGGCTTGGCGAAATTGCCGCCGAAACGAATTCGAGCGGATCTTCGCTCCAAGGGATAATATCGATTTTCTCTGGCGCAATTTCGCGCAAAACGTTATTTATGCGAACGCCTTTCGCGCCAACGCAAGCGCCAACAGGGTCGAGGTTCATGATTTCCGTTGCGACCGCGATTTTCGTTCTATAACCTGCCTCGCGCGCAATAGATTTAATCTCAATCTCGCCTTTTTCGATTTCAGGAACTTCCAACTCGAAAAGTTTACGCACGAAATTTGGGTTAACGCGCGAAACTAAAATCTCGCTGCGGTCCTCCATATTTTTAACGGTTGGGATATAAACTTTAATAAAATCGCCGGGCTTGAAATTTTGACCTTTAATGCTGTTGCGCTCGTCTAAAACGCCCTCGATTTTGGATTCTGGGATTTCTAAATAATATTTTTCGCCATCTTGTTTTCTGACCATAGCCGTAACGATTTTATCCTCGTGCGCCGAGATTTCCGCCATTGTTGCATTACGAACGCGCTCGCGGCCTTTTTGTTGAAGGACTTGCTTAACAGTTATCGCAGCAACGCGCCCGAAATCTTTGATATTTTCCTCTTGGCTAATAACGTCGCCGACTTTCGCGTCTTTTCGAACTCGTTGCGCGTCCTCGAGCGTTATTTCCTTATCGAAATCCATCTCGTCATAATAATCCTCAACGACGGTTTGATACGAGAACAACCTTATCGTTCCCTTTTCGGCGTCGAGTTCAACGCGCATATTTTTCGCCTCGCCCGAAACCTTCTTCATCGCAGGCGCAAGTGCCTCCTCCAAATCCTTAACGATTTCCTCGGTTGTTAGCCCCTTTTCGAGCGCCATTGCGTCGAGTGCGCTAAAAAATTCTTTTGATTGCATTTTTGTTTTCTCCTTTTTTTAAACGAAAGGCTCTTCGCGGGAAAGAGCCTTCAGTATTAATATTTTTATTATAACATAACTTTTAACTTTTGCAACATTTTTTTAATTATTTTTAATAACCCTATTGTTATATCTTATTATTTGTGTTATATAAATAATAAGGAGAATAAATGAAACTTACTAAAACAGCAGACAACTTCAATAAAGGACAAGCATCGAATTTTGTTCAAGACTATGTTGCGCAAAACTCAGGTGCGATTGACCCCGAACTTCTGAAAATTATGGAAGATTTTGATAGAGTTTGGGAGGCCATTAAACGGGGCGATTTATCCTTTGGCGATGAGGATGAATACGGCCGGTCATTCTTAGATATGGGTGCGCATGATGGCGGTAATTATCACGGTGATCCTGGCGATGATTATAGCTACAAAGATCAAAAAGGTTTTGAGATTGAGTTCGATGACGCTATTATTACGTTAAGTTATCAAAACGGTCCGCTACAGTTTATAGAAAAAAAGCCCGCTATAGAAGGCCCCTACCCTAAAAAACCCAAGTATCACACCGGTCCATTTTTTGAAATTCAATACCTACCACCGAATGGGGGGTGGCCTCAGCAAAATTTTTCTTTCCCGTTGTATGCAATAAAGAGTCTTTCTGAATATGAAAAGGCTACTCTACATAGACGGGAAGGTTCTTTTAAGGCTCGAGGTAATGAAGAAATCATGAAATTCTTACGAATACTGAGCAAGGACTTAGCGAATATCTACAACGAAAAAAATAAGCAAAACTTAGCAAGTTTTAAATCTCATATACGAGAAGCTCAAAAACTCGCAGGCAAAATAATGTCAGATAAATTTTTCGCAACTCTATCCCCTAGAAACAAAGAATTAGTCTCAAAAGTATATCAATCTTTAAATACAAAACCACAAACTCACGAAGAAGAATCCCTAACAAAAGAATAAAGTAAACTAACTAGTCTTTCTTTAACGAAGCCTTCAATTTCGCTAATGAATCGATAATATTTTACAGCCATTCTATTATGCCTTTGGCAAATATAGTTTATTCTCTGCTTTTATCAAACTTACTAATTGTTGTTTTGCCATTTCATTTAATTTCAAAAGCCGCTCACTTTGCTCAATTTTGTCTTTGATTAAAATGGCATTATAACTTTCGAGGTTAGCCAAAACTAATAGCTGATGCATGTTTGCATAATCGCGCATATTCCCCAATTTATCGGGATTTTCTTTTCGCCATTCGCCTGCGGTTATTCCAAATAATGCGGTATTTAATAAATCCGCCTCGTCAGCATACTTAAACGATATTTGACTTGGGTTTAATGTCGGGACAATTAAGTTATCTTTTATGGCGTCAGTGTGAATAGTGTAATTAAGTTTCGCTAACTCTCGTTTGGCTGTCCACTCGATTTGTGTCTGCTCTTGTTGTTTTAATCGTTCAAACTCCATTACCATATAGAGTTCAAATTCGACTGAAAGCCACGACGCGAACTTGAAAGCAATATCTTTGTGTGCGTATGTTCCGCCGCCATTGCCGGATTTCGAGAAAATTCCAACGGCGTTTGTCGTTTCGACCCATTTCTTTGGCGACAATAAAAACGAGTTCTCACCCGAACCTAGTTGCAACCCCTCAAATTCGAGGGGTTTGAAATCAGGATTATGCAATCTTTCCCAAACGCCAAGATAGTCGATTGTGTTGCGCGTTCGCATCCAATTCGAAATAACCTTGTCCGGCTCGTTTGTTCTAAACCGCGCTATGTCCGTAAGACATATATAATCGTAATCGTTTTTGTGTTTGTAGTTAATCTCGATATTTTGAACGACCATCTTTTTATTTGCCATAAAAAATAATATCAATAAATTAAGGTTTTGTCATCAGTTTTATAGTGTAAGGTTTATCGAAAAATCAAGCGCACACTTAAGTATAAGTAGCAGCAACTGGAAACCCTTATTAAAACGAACCCGCCTAATCTTTTTTAAGCGACGCTTTAAGTTTCGCAAGCGAATCGATAATGTTTTGCGAGTTTGTCGCGACTATCGCATCTTTTTCAGTTTTCGTGGTCGACTTCGCCTCGATTGTGTCAACGATTTGCGTTGTTGTTGTCGTTATCGGTTTAACTTTTGTCGTCGTTTCCTTAACCGCAACGACTTTCATCGCCCCCGCATTAAAACTCTCAGGCGCGCTGACCTCAAAATCGTTCTCGCGCTTGCCTTCCGTTATCTCGATGTCTTTTTGGCGTTGGCGCTCGATTTTCGCCTCTAACTTTTTAATGTTTTCGAGTTTCTTTTCCGCGGCTTTGTCCTCTTCATTTTTAGGTTCTTCCTCTATATTCCAGCCCTTCTTCGCACCCTCTCCCAAGCATTTAACTTTACATCGGCAAACAATAAACAAACTAAACAGCCATAAAACAAACCCAACAACGATAACCATTAAAACTGGGAACGCCATATCCGCTAAAACTGCGCCGATTATGAGCTTTGTTATCCCTGCGTTAAATAAAATAACGAAAAACGAGAACGCGAGATACGCAAACGCCGCGCCGACGATGAGCTTCTTCGAATTTTTAAAGAAAACGCAGCATTTCTTCCCTCCCCTGATATACTTCGCGAGCGCAATAACGCAAACTATAAGCGTCGCTAAAATAAGCAAAACGCCGAGATAAATAACCCAATCAGGGCTGACTTCGCCGAAAAACTTTTCGAATCTTCCTCTTATGTTGTCCATTTTTTATTTTTCTCCCTTGATTATTTTATAAGCCGTTAAGATATTATCTAATAAAAACGCGATTGTTAGTGGACCTACGCCACCGGGAACTGGGGTTATGACGCTGGCTTTTTTCGAAAGCCTCTCGAAATCGCAATCGCCCACAATCTTCCCGTCGCCCAAGCGATTTATCCCAACGTCAACGACAACAACGCCTTTTTTAACCATATCTGCGGTTAGAAGGTTCGGGCAACCAGCCGCAACGACGATAACATCCGCGGTTTTTGTCCACGTTTTAAGGTTTTTAGTTTTTTTATGGCAAACCGAAACAGTCGCGTCCTTGGCTTGGAGTAAGAGCGCGGTCGGTTTCCCGACGATTAAACTTCTCCCAATAACGCAAACGTTCGCGCCCGCGAGTTCGACGCCCACGGTTTTTAAAATATGTAAAATCCCTTTGGCGGTACAAGGCGCTAGAACAGGCTTTTCCTCGCAAAGTCGCCCGAAATTCTCGCAAGTCAGCCCGTCAACGTCTTTTCGTGGGTCGATTTTTGAAATAACTTCGCGCGCGTTTAGGTGCGCAGGCAACGGTAGTTGAACCAAAATCCCGCAAACAACTTCGTCCGCGGATAACTTTTCGATAAGCGCGTTAATCTCGGCTTGCGTCGTTTCCGACGGCAAAGTGAAGAGCCGCATCTCAATCCCCGCCTCTTCGCAAGCCTTTTTCTTATTCGCAACATAAATCTTGCTGCTCTCATTATCGCCAACTAGAACGCCCGCAAAAACAACGCGCCCGCCGCCTTCGTTTATCTTTTGAACTTCCGCGCGAACCTCCTCGCGCAATTTTTTCGCAAGTGCCTTTCCGTCAACGACTATCATATACGATACTATAACAAAAACCTTGCGAGATTGCAAGGTTCTTATAGCGTTTTTGTTGGCGAGTAAAACTATTCCTCTAAAATTAAGCCATTGGACCTGCCGAGGTCGGCGATTTTTTCCCAAACGGAATGAATGTCGTCGCCGGCGAGTGTCTTTTCGTTCGAGCCGACAATATATTCGAGGGTGTATTTATTGTTTTTATCTTCATCGACGAAAACGTCTTTAAGGCGCCAAGAAATAATGTATTCATCGTTTAGTTCCTTAAAAATATCCTCAACTTTGCCGTAAATTTCTTTTGTTGTCCAAGTAAAATCTAAGGTTGTTTTCGGATATTTCGAAACGCGCGTTGCCTTTTCGGTGTGGGTCGGTAAATTCGCGATAAGCCCTAAATTAAGTTCGATTGCGGCGACGCCGAGTTTATTGTCGATTTTGCCCGCAACTTCGGGGTGGATTATCCCGATCTCGCCAACCGCCACTTCGCCAGCGAAAACTTTCGCGTTGTTTTTCGGGTGGAAATATAACTTCTCCGCCCCGCCTAGCTCAAACTTAACGGCGAACCCCTGCGTTTCGAAAAATGCGCGAACGGAATTCGCAAGGTCGCTATATATAGAAGAGTTTTGCGTTTCTTTTTCTTTTGATCCAACAAGCGCCGAGAAGATAACCTCCTCGATAGCATGCCCGTCGGTTTTAAGCTGGCTCCAAACCTTCCCTATCTCGCAAATTCGGATTTGTTTATGCGCCTTATTTTTAACCGCAACGGCTAAGAGGCTCGGCGTAAGTTCGCTTCGAAGTTCGTCGTCGCCTTTAACGGAATTATTTACGATTTTAAGATAACTTTTCGTCTCGACGCCTAGGTTTTTTAAGATTTTGCTGTCATTAACGGTATAGGTTTGAACTTCGCAAAAGCCTTTTGAAACAAAAAAATCTAAAATCGCGCGCTCGGTTAAAGCAATCTTGCGCTTTATAACAGGCTTTATTTCAAGTTTCGGCGCGGTTGGAACGATATTTTGGTAGCCATACATTCGAACGATTTCCTCGTAAATATCTTGAATGCCGTTGATGTCCTTCGTTGCTCGCCAAGACGGAACGCCAACGCGAACGAGGTCGCCGCTTAAGTAAGCCTTAAACCCGAGCGCCCAAAGTTTTTTCGAGAGCATATTATGGTCGATTTTAAAGCCGCAAAAGCGTTCGAGGTCGCGCCGCGAAATCGTAATTTCCTTTTCCTCGTAGTTTTGACCCTCTCGAGTCCAAGCCGATGCAACCCTCGCCTCTTTATCATGTTTCCAAATCAAATAAAGCGCGCGCTCGGCGGCGAGTTTATTAAGTTCTGGGTCAAGGCTTTTCTCGTATCGCGCCGACGCATCGGTTCGTATTCCGAGCTTCGTCGCGGTTTTCCTAACCGATGCCGCGTCAAACGTCGCGAACTCTAAAATCGTGTCGGTTGTATCCCCCGAAATTTCGCTGTCCTTTCCGCCCATAACGCCAGCAATCGCAACCGGTTTCCCGTCGCTTTTGATAAACAAAATCTCGCTCTCGGGAAGAACTTCATGCCCTTTAAGCGTCGAAAACTTCTCGTTGCTGTTAACGTTTCCGATACTTATCGCGCCGATTTTTCGCGCATCGAACGCGTGCATAGGCTGCCCGAGTTCAAGCATTATATAATTCGTTAGGTCAACCAAAAAACTATGCGCGTTTATTCCGCAATAAAATAATCGCGTTTGCATTTCTAGCGGCGCTTTCGCCCTTTGAACGTTATCGACGCGAATCGCGCCATAACTTAAACAATTCTTCTCGTCCTCGATTTTTATCGAAAGTTTTGGCAGTTCCTCGAACTCGGCGAGGTCTTTAAATTTAACAGGTTGCAAAATCTTATCGTCCTTCGGGTTAAACGAACGCAAATGCCTATCGAAAACCGCCGAGAGTTCGCGCGCCATGCCATAATGCCCCCAAAGGTCTGGGCGGTTCGTTAGCGATTTATTATCGACCTCGATAATGCTGTCGAACGCAAACGGCAAAACCTCGTTAATAGGTAAACCAATTTTCGCACTCGGTTTTAGCTCGATTATCCCGTCGTTATCGTTTGAAATCCCAATCTCCGCGCCCGAAACACACATTCCGTTGCTCTCGTAGCCCGCGATTTTGGCTTTTTCGATAACGAGCCCGTTAACATTCGCGCCGATTGTCGCCAATAAAACCTTAATCCCTTTTCTCGCGTTGGGCGCACCGCAAACAACATCGAGTATTTTATCCTCACCGACTTTAACCTTTAAAAGGTGTAGTTTTTGGCTGTTTGGGTGAGCCTCGCAAGAAATTATCTCTGCGGAAACGATACCCGAAAGGTTCTCGCCTTTTTTTTCGATGCCCTCAGCTTCGGCGATTTGCAAGGTTATATATTTCTCAACTTCCTCCGGCGAAATCCCGCGCAAATCAACAAACTCCGCTAACCAATTATAAGAATATTTCATGTTATTTAACTCCTTTTATGAAATCAATCGAACCCGAATTTAAAAGCCGAATATCGCTGATATCGTATTTCATCATCGTAAGTCGCGTTAACCCGAACCCGAACGCAAAACCTTGGTATTTGGTTGGGTCTACTCCGCCCATTTCCAAAACTTTCGGGTGAATCATTCCGCAGCCGCAAAACTCGATCCAACCCGAATGTTTACAAGTTTGGCAACCTTCCCCGCCGCAAAAAACGCAACTCATATCAAGTTCGAACGACGGCTCGGTAAACGGAAAGTATCCGGGGCGCAACCTAACGTCAATTTCCTTCCCTAAAACGCTAGTGAGGGCGGTTTTCATAAAATAAACGAGGTTAGAGATAGAAATATCCTCGCCGACCATCATTCCCTCGCATTGAAAGAACGTGTTGTCGTGGCTGGCGTCGGTTGCTTCATTGCGAAAACAACGCCCAGGAACGATTGCCCTAAATTCTGGGCCGTAAGTTTTAAGGCAATGGTTTTGCCAAGCGCTTGTTTGCGTCCTTAAAACGTCGCCGTTATTAAGCCAAAAAGTATCTTGCATATCGCGGGCTGGGTGGTTTTTCGGAACATTAACGGCTTCGAAGTTCTCGAATTCCGTCGCAACCTCGGGCCCGTCCTCAACGATAAACCCCATGTTTGAAAACGCGTCCTCGACCTCGCGCCTAACTTTGGTTATTGGGTGCAAACTCCCGCGCATAAGTTCCCCCGAAATCGCAGGAATCGTTATATCGACTAACTCGTCTTTTAAAAGTTGTTCCTTAACTTGCGCGTCGTGAATTTCCTTAACTTTCGCGTAATAACCCTGCGTCGCGCTTTGTCGAACAGTATTTAAAATCTGCCCAACCTCGGCGCGGCGGTTCGCTTCGATTTGACCTAATTCGGCGGTTGCCTTCGTTATAACGCCGCTTTTCCCTAAATATTTCGCGAAAAATTCCGTTAGATCAGCCTCGGTTCGGCTATTTTTAAGTTCGCTCTCGATTTCGCCCGAAAGCCCTTGTATTTGCATAATATCCATAACTTGATAATACTATGCCCCCCGCCCCTTCCGCAAGCCCTTTTCGTTCGTCAAAATAACTAAAAAACTCTCGGGTGGTAGGGCGAATAATAGAATGAAGAGTGAAAAATGAAGAATGAAGAATTAAAGTTGAATTATAAATCGAACCCTTAAAAACCCTTTGACAAAACTCGGCGTTTTAACTTATTTTGTATTATGGACACACAATATGCCTCTGCCCCGATAGTTAAGATTAAAGTTTTAGGTATCGGCGGCGCAGGAAATAACTCGATAAATAGAATGATTGAAGAAGTCGAGAAGGGGCTCGACCTTCCGGGTGTTGATTTTGTTGCGATGAATACGGATAAGGCGGTTTTAAACATAAATAAAGCGCCAATTAAACTTTGCATCGGCGAAAAGTTAACGCGCGGTTTCGGCGCGGGCAGCAACCCTGACGTTGGACAACGCGCAGCGGAAGAAAGCGCGGAAGAAATTCGAAACCTTCTCGAAGGCTCGGATATAGTTTTCCTAACTGCCGGCATGGGCGGCGGAACAGGAACCGGCGCTGCCCCGGTTATCGCAAGTATCGCAAGAGAACTCGGGATTTTAACGGTTGCGGTTGTGACTAAACCCTTCGATTTCGAGGGCGGGCATAGAATTTTAAACGCCGACATCGGCATAAATAATTTATCCAAATTCGTTGACTCGACGCTTGTTGTTCCAAACCAAAAACTCATCGAAAAACTCCCAAAAACCGGTATGCGCGAGGCCTTCCGCATAGCCGACGAGGTTTTGCGTCAAGGCGTGCTTGGCGTCGCCGAACTTATCGTAACGCCAATGATGATTAACCCCGATTTCGCGGACATTTCTATGGTTCTTCGCGGCGCAGGCCTAACGCACATGGGAATAGGGCGCGCAAAAGGCGAAGACAGGCTTCTTCAAGCCATCCGCCAAGCCGTTGCGAGCCCACTACTCGAAACAAGCATAAACGGCGCAACGCGAATTATTATGTGTATTAAAGGCGGCGAGGATCTTGACCTGCATGAAGTTTCGAACTGCGGAACGCTGGTGCGCGACGTCGTCGATCCGGGTTGCAATATAATTTTCGGCGCGGATATCGTTCCGGACATGGAGGACGAAGTTCAAATCATGATTATCGCGGCTGGCTTCCCAAAACAAGGCGGGCTGCAACAAGAACAGACCGCAATAATGAGCAATGGGCTCGACCCGTTTACCGGCAAAGCCGACGAACAAGCCCTCGAACACACCGAAAAAGAGGAAACTGACCCGAACGAAAACTTACCGCCGTATCTTAAAAAGATGCTCCAACAAAACGCTAAAAATAAAATTTAAATTAAAAACAAAAAGGAGAAAAATTAAAATGGAAGAAAGTTATGTAATGTTAAAACCGGGAAGGACTGCTAGCGAGCCGCTCGCAAGCGAAATTATGGAGCGCTTAACGCGCGAAACCGGCGCGAAAATCATCGCGAAAGGCGAATTTTACTTAACGCCTGAACTCGTTGACGAGCATTACGCTCATATCGTTGGGCGCTCGTTCTATCCGGAAATGCGCGAGTATATGTTGTCGGGCCCCGTTGTTGGGTTTGTCCTCGAAGGCGCGGACGGGCTCGTTTCGCGTATCCGCGAGAGCATCGGCGCAACGAACTGCTCGACCGTCGGCAGCATCCGTTATGATTATATCGAAAACCGCGAGTTCATAACAGCGAACGTTATTCATGCCTCCGGCTCGGTCGACGAAGCCCACGACGAAATAAAACGCTTCGATAAATTCCTAGAAGAGGTTGAATAAACACACAAAACAAAACGGCGCGCAGCCGTTTTTTATGCGCGATTCATAACAAATCCTCGGCGGACAACCTAAGTTTTTCTTTTAGTTGCTTTAACGTTCGATAATTCGGTTCACTCACACCATTTAGTAGGTTTGAAACTTGACTTTGACGTATACCAACAATTTCCGCTAATTGCGACTGGGTTAGTTTTAGCTCGGCTATTATATAACGCAACCGCTCCGCAAAAGTTTCGCCGTTTAATGATTTATTCATGTAGCATTATACCATGCGTTTTTCGCATGAGTAAAGCGAAAATATGCGTTTTGCGCATATAATATAAATATGAATACTAATATATTTGGAACGCGATTGCAGGAACTACTAACCGAACATAACTGGACTCATCTAGGTTTCGCGACTAAACTTAAAACAACTCAATCAACGGTTAGCCGTTGGTGCAGCGGAAAACAGGAGCCTGACTTCGACACCTTGGTTTTAATTGCCAGCGAATTAAACGTAAGCCTTGATTGGCTACTCGGCAAAATCGATTAGAACTTAACTTCTTTTAGTAAATACTTTATCTATCAAACCATACTTTAGCGCCTCGTCCGCGCTCATGTAAAAGTCGCGCTCGCAATCCGCAGCAACCTTATCGAGAGGTTGCGTCGAATTATCCGCTAAGATTTTCGTTAGGCGTTTTTTGAGCTTGCCGATATGCTCCGCTTGGATTTGGATGTCCGTTGCTTGCCCTTGCGTTCCGCCGAGGGGTTGATGAATCATAACTTCGCTGTTCGCGAGCGCAAAACGTTTCCCCTTAGCCCCCGCCGCGAGCAAAAACGCCCCCATCGACGCCGCGCGCCCAACGCAAATCGTCGAAACGTCGCATTTTATATACTGCATCGTATCATAAATCGCGAAACCGTCGCTAACGCTACCGCCAGGGCTGTTTATATAGAGGTGGATATCCTTACCTGGGTCTTTGGCTTCGAGGAAAATGAGTTGCGCGATAATAAGGTTCGCGCTTTGCGAATTAACCTCGCCGTTTAAAAATACGACCCTATCCTCTAAGAGCCGCGAATAAATATCATAACTTCTCTCGCCGTTCCCTGTTTGGTCAACAACCATTGGCACTAACATAATTTTCTTCTCCTTTAATTTAATATTAGATTATAACCAAAAAAATAACGCTTGGCAAGGCGTTATCTTTTAAATTTTTTATTTCCGTTTGCGCGCGGTTGTTGCTTTTTTAACGTAAACTTCTGCGTTAAGTTCGGTTGCGCTTTCGGTTTTTTCCGGTTCGATAACGGTTTCTTCGATTTTAACTTCCTCTACCTTAACTTCTTCGGGTTTTCCGAGCGGCGCGGTTAAGCCTGCGCTTTGCATTTGCGCTTGAAGGATTCCGACCTCGTCAACAACGCCCATAACGGCTTGGATATCGAACAACAAAATAGTTTTGTCCTTAGCCGAGCCCGTTTCGAGCAAAATCGTTTTATAACTTGGCGCAACCTCGCGCACTTCCTTAATCGTGCCGATAATTCCGCTATATGTTTTAACCCTAACGCCGGGGCGAAGTTCGTTAAGCATAGCTTGTTGCTCTTGTTGGCGTTTCATTTGTTTTTTCGAGCTCATAAACATCATAATAAACATCGCAAGGATAACAACGCCGATGAGGATTATGCTTGGGTCGAATGCCGCTAATATTAAATTCATTTTAATTCTCCTAATTTTTTTCGTTTCCGGTCTTCTTTTGCGTCAATTAGAGTTTGCACCGATAATGTCGCCTTGTCAATATCTTTATTATAGAAACGTTTATAAAATTCGCTGCGAAATTGCATAAAATTGTCGTTTTTTATAGATTCTCGTATCTTATGAACGAAATTAAGCGTCCAATGTATGTTATGGATTGATAAAAGCCGCGCGCCGAACATTTCCTTCGCGACCATCAAATGCCGAACATACGCCTTCGTAAAGTTTCGGCAAGCATAACAATCGCATTCCGTGTCAATCGGCGAAAAATCCTCCTTATACTTTTGGTTTGTTATGTTTATCTCGCCGTCCTCCGTCATCGCCCTGCCGTTTCGGGCAACGCGGGTTTGGTAAACGCAATCGAACATATCAATCCCGCGAGCCACGCCTTCGATAATATAATCCGGCGTGCCCGCGCCCATTAAGTAATGCGGAACATCTTTCGGCAACTCATCTTTAAGGCAATCCAAAATATCAACCAAAACGTCGAGCGGTTCGCCAATCGCAATCCCGCCAACCGCGACGCCATGCTTTATAAACTGTTTTGCTCTCTCGAGGCTTTTTAGGCGCAAGTCGTGATAAAAGTTGCCTTGGATAATCGGGAAGAGCGCTTGAAACGGCCTATTCGCCGCCTCGTGCGCCTTATAGCATTTTTCGAGCCAAACAGACGTTCGCTCGTCGTTTTGTTTTGCCTGTTCTTTTGTCGCGCCGTAGGGCGTGCAAACATCGAGTTGCATGATTATATCCGCGCCGAGTTTTTCTTGGACTTGCATATTTATTTCGGGCGTAAAAGTAAACGCCGAGCCGTCTAAATGCGAACGAAATTCAACCCCGCTATCGTCGAGTTTCCTAAGTTTCGCGAGCGAAAAGACCTGAAAGCCGCCGCTGTCCGTTAAAATTGGCTTATCCCAATTCATAAACTTATGAAGCCCACCCGCCTTTTGCATAACGTCCGCGCCCGGGCGCAAAAAGCAATGATAAGTATTCGAAAGCATAATCTCAGCGCCGCAAGCTTTAACTTCTTCGGGCGAGAGCCCCTTAACACTCGCGACTGTTCCGACAGGCATAAAAATCGGCGTTTGGATAACCCCGTGCGGCGTTTTAAATTCTCCGCAACGAGCTAAACATTCGCTCGACCGCATTACTTCCTTAAAAGAAAAATATTCGTTGTTCACGAGCGTTAGTTTACGCGCAACTCGGGCGATTGTCAATGCGGCGACCGCAAAAAATCCCCAAACTCTTGTATTTTCGCGCGCGATATGATATAATAAAACATATGAAACAAAAGAAGGTAGTCTTCGCATCGGGCTGCTTCGACCCGTTGCATATCGGGCATATCGAATACTTAGAAGGGGCGAAAGCGCTCGGCGATAAACTTATCGTTTCCGTTAAAAGCGACGATTTACTTATTAAAAAGAAGGGCGTTCCGTTTATGCATGACGCAGAACGCGCCGCGCTCATCCGCGCGCTCCGGTGCGTCGACGAGGCTTACGTTTCGAGCGACCTCGGCGCAACAATCCCCGAAATTCTCGAAAAAATAAAACCCGATATTTACGCGCGGGGTTATGACCGCGGGCTAGAAGATATGTCGCAAAGAAATATCGACGCTTGCGAGCGGCTCGGCATAGAAATAATTACGGTAACCCACGAAAAACGCCAATCCAGCACCGCCATGCTCGCGAATTATCTCGAAAGAAAGCAACAACTAGTTGACAAACCCGCAAAACAATAGTATTCTTGGCTACTTTGGTCTCGTGGTCAATCGGTTAAGACATCGCCCTTTCACGGCGGAGTGCCGGGTTCGACTCCCGGCGAGATCACCAAAAATCCCGCAAGGGATTTTTTAATTTTTCATTTTTCATTCTTCACTCTTCATTTTTCATTCTTCATTACTATATTAACTCCTCCGAGAGTAAGTTGAACTTTTCTTTTATAATTTGTAAGGAGCAATACCCCGGAAAGGATTTCCCAGCCAACCAGTTTGATATTTGGCTTTGCCGAACGCCGATTATATTTGATAGTTCCGCTTGGGTTAACCGCAAATCAGTCATTAGTTCGCGCAAACGTTTCGAAAAATAGAGTTTATCCATAAGGCATAATACATTTATAATTACAACTATGTCAACACATAATTTTAGAACTAAACGTATCCATCTCGCGTGTATTGATTATACTTGTAATAATGGAACTATTGAATGTGCGAGAGGCTGTTGCTAAACGAATTAGCGAATTATTGAAAGAAAAGAAAATGACGCGGTATGCGCTCTCGCGCAAAGCTATAATAAATCAAGCGACATTGCATAACGTCATGATTGGCCCTTGCAAAAGCATAAACCTAAATACAATCTTCGTTTTAGCCGAGGCATTAGATATGACTATGGTCGAATTTTTCGACAGCCCGCTCTTCGATTACGAAAACATCGAAACGAATTAAGGCTAACGCGATTTCGCCACGCAGTATTGACTTTTTAGGTTAAATTAGTTATAGTTATGCATGGATATATTTAAAAACAACGGCGACGGCTTTTCTTTTGACGAGGAATTCGCGGAAAGCGTTAGAGGCATGAATTACGGCGCGATGCGGGAAGCTGCTGAGCAAGATGAAGACTATAAACATGAGACTCTTTATACCGCGGATATGCTTTTAAGGAAGTCTATACTTAAAGACACTAAATGGGATCTTAGAATTAAGCAGTTGGCTCTTCTCCCGGGTGTCGGTGGTGTTGTTGCCGCAGTCGCGGGTTATCCTGCCGAAGGCATAGGGTTGAGCGCGGCGAGCTTGGGGGTTGCGTTCGTCGTGCCACCAGTAGTTCAAGCTATCCGCCACCCCGAAATCATGAAGGAAAAGTTGCGTCATATCGCCAACCATACGGTCATCATGGCTAAGTCGCTAAGAACTCCACATGAACCAGAATACGACGAAATAAAAGACCGCTACGTTCCGCGATAATACTTTCGATAAATAACAAAAAAGGCGCCCAAAACGCCTTTTTTAATGAGTTTTATGATTTTCCGCCGTAAATCAGCCCGACAACCCAAAGAACTAGGCGTTTCGGTAAAAGCCTGTTTAGGAAACAAAAGAGTTTGTATTTCGCGCCGATGATAATAAGCGGCGGCGATTTGCGTTTCGAGACAACGCGCCCGATAACTTCGCCGACGACGGAGGCGCTCATTCCGTTTTGCTCGTCTTTTTCCATAACTTTAACGCTTTGCGCGATGCGCGCGCCGTAAAACTCCTCGCCCGCCTCGTTTTTCTTGCGGTTTTTAGTAAATCCGGATTTTATATCGCCGAGCATAAAAACCGTTATATCTATACCGAACGGTTTAACCTCGGTCGAGAGCCCTTCCGCAAAAGTTTGCAGCGCGGATTTTGACGCGGAATAGAAGGCTTGGAACGGCAGGGCGAAAACGCTCCCGCAACTCGAAATAAAGCCGATTTTCCCGAACCCTTGTTCGCGCATCTTCGCGATAACCGCTTGGCTCGCCCAAACTGCGCCGAAAAAGTTAACGTCGAGTTGACGCCTAATCTCGGCTTCGGTGTTAAACTCCGCCGCACCGGAAATTCCCATGCCGGCGTTATTTATAAGGACGTCGAGGCGCGTTTCCTTCGCGAAAAACTTAGTGAATGTCGCGTCAACGACCTCTTTCTTAGAAACGTCGCAAAAAACAAACTCTAAGCCCAAATTCTTATCCGCGGGTTCGTCCAACCCAAACGCATAGACCTTATAACCGCGTTTAATTAGCGACTTCGAGATTTCTAAGCCGATGCCGCTGCTTCCGCCCGTTATTATCGCGACTTTTTGCGTCGTTTCTTTAATTTCCTTTTGTTTCGTCATTTAAAAGCCCTAATTCCTTAAAAACTTTTCCGATTTTCGCGAGCGCGCGGTCGATAAGTTCCTCGGTGTGCGTCGCCATATAACTCGTGCGGATTAAGCACTCCCCCTCCGGCGTCGCTGGCGGAAACACAGGGTTAACGTAAACGCCTTCCTCGAAAAGCGCCTTACAAACCGCGAGCGTGCGCTCCATTTCGTAGGTGTAAATCGGGATAATAGGGATAATGTCGTCGGCGGAACGGTATTTAATCCCGAGTTTGTCGAGCCCGCGGCGCATATATTGCGAGATATGGCGCAAATTTTTCGTTCGGCTGTCATCGCGCATAAGAATTTCGAGCGCCTTTGTTGTGCAAGCGATGTTTGACGGCGGAATCGATGCGCAAAAGATATATGGGCGCGAGGTATGGCGAATAAATTCCGCAACCTCCGCCGAACAAGCGCAAAATCCGCCCATAGACGCGAGCGACTTCGAAAACGTTCCCATGATAATGTCAACCTTGTCGGTTAACCCAAAATGGTCGGCGGTTCCGCGCCCGTGGTCGCCCAAAACGCCGAACCCATGCGCATCGTCAACCATAACCCGCGCGTTGTATTTCTCCGCGAGCGCAACAATTTCCGGCAACTTCGCGATATCGCCGCTCATCGAGAAAACGCCGTCAGTTACGATTAACTTGCCCTTATCCTCCGGCGCGACCGCGAGCTTCGCTTCGAGTTCTTCCATGTTCGCGTGCTCATAGCGTTCGAGTTTCGCATAACTTAAACGGCAACCGTCATAAATCGACGCGTGGTTTTCCTTGTCGCAAAAAATTATGTCGTTGCGCCCCGCGATTGCGGAAAGTATGCCGAGGTTCGTTTGGAAACCCGTGCCGAACGTTATAACGTCGTCTTTATGTAAAAATTCGGCTAACATTTTCTCAAATTTCGTATGCGCAACGAGCGTTCCGTTTAAAAATCTCGACCCCGAGCAACCCGAACCAAACTCATCGAGCGCCTTTTTGCCGGCTTCGATAACTTCTTCGTTGCAAGTCAACCCCAAATAGTTATTCGAGCCAATCATAATAAGGTCGCGCCCGCTCATCTTAACCTCGGTATTTTGCATCGTTTCAAGCTCGTGGAAATAAGGGTATAACCCCGCCTCTTTCATTTCTCTCGAAAGAGTAAAATCACTACATTTTTTAAATAAGTCCATGAAGAACTATACAACGCGTGTCGAATTTTGGCAAACGGTAATCTTGAACGCCTGCTTAAACGCTTACTTAAACTCCCATTTAAAGATATGGCAATTCGGGCAGTCGCGATTAAACTCGCTGTAATCGTTGTCTTTCGGCTCGCCCTCGAAATAACCGCGCAAAACCATTCCTGAGGTTTGATGCCCAACGATTAGAATATCCTCGCCGTGATAGGTCTTTTTTAGTTCGTCAAGGAACTCGTAAACCATTGGCTTGTAATTCTTAACTAAATCCTCGAACATTTCTTTATTATTATCCGCTTTGTATTTTTCCCATTGTTGCGCGTCCGTCATTCCGTCCGGGCATTGCCATTCGCGCAACCGCTCGTCGATAATCGGCTCTAACTCTAAACCCAAAGTTCTCAAAATTATCTCACAAGTTTCCCGCGCCCTCAAAAACGGGCTGCAATAAACCTTATCGAACTTTATGCCTTTAAAATTCTCGGCGGCGGCCTTCGCTTGCTCTTTCCCAACTTCCGTAATTTTCGTATTGCGATCCGCTATCCGCCTATTTACATAGGTTTCGGGATTATAATCGGGCTGCTTAAAACGAACGTTGCGCTCGCTCTGCCCGTGCCTAATATAATAGATCATATTTTAAGTTTACTCTAACAATCGAGCAAATCAAAACTAAAATTTAGTGAATAAATGAAAAAGTGAAGAGTGAAAAGTTAAAAAATCCCCATTTGGGGATTTTTTGGTAGGGCTAAGTGGACTTGAACCACTGACCCCCGCCTTATCAGAGCGGGTGGCAAGAGTAAAGATATAAACCCTAAATAATAGCGGAAATGCTTATATTTATTGGTTAAAACAAGTATATAGAAAGGCGACTATCATAAAGTTAAATAAAATTTGGACCTTATTTTGGACCTTATGGGTTATTTTTTGACAGTTTGCCCGTCTAAAACTGCCTATTTCTGTCTATGTCGCTTGTGGTGGAAATGTGTGGTTTTTGGGAAGCCGCCCTTAAGTTTATATATAAAATATAATAATAGAAAATTTATGATAGTTAGAATTGGAGAAGATAAAATGAAGAGTAATTATGAAAATTTAGTTGAGAATCTGTTTGAGAATACAAGTAGAGAAACCTTTGAAAGGTTAAAAAATAAAATATGGAAAAAGGAGAAAATTAAAATGACAATTTATGGTGATAAAGCCGAGATAAAGACAAGGCGAACCAACAAAATGCCGAGGGTTAGAAATATTGGCGGCGGTGAGTATGTGGTTTTGAGTAGCGGCGAGATAAAAAAATACAAGAAAAATAAGAATCGCGGCGACAATGAGTTCAATCTAAGGAAAACTAATGAGCGAATAAAGCAAGTTGCAATGACGAACACGAAAAGCCTTAATAAAATTTTATTTATGACGCCGTCTTATAACGGAGACTATAACGATAGAAAGAATGATATAAGTAGGTTAAAGCAAGACGGCAAATATTTAATCAAAAAGTTAAGAGAGCGATATAAAGACGAGTTTGGGCAGTTAGAGTATATGGCGGTTACAGAGCCCTATGAGAACGGCGGATACCACCAACACTATATTTTATTTTTTAATGAATCCCCTACTAAGGTTTTTATAGATTGGAAAGAAGTCGAAGAGTTATGGGGGTATGGCAATGTTGCAATGGGACAACCAATAAATAAAGAACAAGTATATAGATATCTCGCGCCGTATGACGCAAAGGGCGGCGACAGCGACCAAGAGAAAATGGGAAAGAAATATGGCCGCCAAATGGCAATGCCGAGCGGAACGCGCATCGTAGATATGTCGCGTGGGCTCGAAAAGCCAAGAGAAGTTATTTTAACCTATTGGGAAGCCGAACAAGAGTTGCAGAAAGAAAAATTTGATATCGCCTCCCCCGAACAAAGCCAATGGGTAAATAAAATTAAAGACAATAATGGCGACCCTGTTATGAGTTTTATGACAATCAAAAATGAATATGAAAAGATAATAAGGCGTCAATTTAATTGATCCTTGTAGAGAAAAATAAATAGAATTTATGGAGTTTAAAAATGAACAAAGAAAAACAAAAAGCAATGATAAATTTAGTTTTAGAGGACAAGATAGATACAAGATATTTACAAAGGCAATTATTTATTGGGTATGAAAAAGCCTTGTTATTGGCGAACGCAATGATTGAGTATGGCGCGGTGAGTGCGGAAGGGTTTGTCGCAAAGAAACAAATGGAAAGGTTTATAGTGCCAATGCTAAAACTATGCGAAACCGATTTTATTTTAATGCATTATGAAAAGAATATGACAGTTTTTCAAAGGGTGATTGACGGCGCATACAGCGGCGCGTTGCGCTTGGGGAGACAACATAAGGACGATTTTATGGAGCGTGTGCGCGAGTTTGTCGGCGATTGCGAACTTATGATATTGGCGGCGAGTGTCGCGGAAATTGTAAAGATTTTAATGCCCGATTTTGGGAGTTTAACTATGGAGGAGTTGGCGGAGGAATTGGGTTTACCCGCCGTTGACGAGATAAGCGCGATTGTAGAGATATTTAAATATTTTCAATGCCTATGGGGTGCAACAAAATTTAACAACAGCGAGCCAATAGAGTTAAATAATCCAGTAAAAATGAGTGCCCGAAATGCTTGATTAGTGCTAATATGACCACTGCCGAGCCGAGAATCGCCATATTCGTGAGGTCACGAAAACAGTAGCTGCGGACGAGCGAGCTTGGGATTTACTGACGTCAATAAGTCCTAAAAAGAACGGACAATAGACGAATAATTATATGAAGTGGCGGTTAGAGCAATAACCGCTTTTTTATTTGACCTTTAATAAGTCAATGGCGAGTTGTTTTCTATCCGGAGTGGCGGATTTTAATAAAGTTAATAACTCCTTGTCCGTTTTATAGTCCGCGATATTATCATAAAACAGCTCTTGAAAGTTTGAATTGACAGCCTCCAAAATTTCAATCATTGTCTCGAAACTTGGGGCAAACGACTTGTCGCTTTCTAGTTTGTGGCAATAGCCTTCTGCCTTACCGATTCGCAACGACAATTTTCGAGCCGAGAGATTCGCGCGATTTCTTAAGTAAGCAATCCTATTTACTAGTTCGTTAACATTAAATTCCATAATTGGAGTTTATAAAACAGCCAAATAGAAACCTGTCCCGTGATATAACCAAAATATCCACTAACAAAATAAAATATAGAGTTATACGATATATTGTTGATTTTTGTCGAGTGATACTCTATTATTAAGTATGTTAAGAGTGAGAAATTTATTTGTAGTGTCGTTTATGCTATTGGCAACATTTTTTTTGACGGCTTGCGGAACAGATAAGTCTTATTCAACCTCCTCTTGGAGTAGTAGTGAAGAGTATATTTATGATCAAATTTCAGTAACCTCCTATCTAGATACAGCTTTAGGCTTTCAAATTAGTATTCTTGATATTAAAATTGGTATTGGTAAAGCCGTTATCGAGTATGATGCTCGTAGGCTATTTCGTGAATATAGTGACGACTGTAAAATTATGCTATACAAACTTACTGCGCCAACAGCAACGACAACGATAGCTGATATAACTTTAGAGTATTTATACACACTCAATACCACAAAGCAAGAGGAAGAAATAACGCAATCTGGTGATTATATATTGAAATTTTTTGATAATAGCTATAGTTTGGTAGCAGAAGAAGCATTTACAATCGAGCCCGCAGAATTGGAAGACTATTTTGAAATCACTACTACGGGCTCCGAGCTCACAGTGCAATATTTTCCAGGACTATACTCTTTTTTAGGAGGAACGTGTGCGATAGAATTAAGACCAACCAACCCTGAGAGTTCTAGTTTTCACGTAGAGCCCATACAAAGTGACGACCGCGGCGGAGGCTTTACTATTGGCGGTGCTGTTAGCAACTGCAATTTTTCAATTATTGCAAATCACGGCAGCCGCAACGCCGCTATTGTTTATGATATTCCCCTTTTCGGTGGCAACTCAAAAACAGGTGGCAATGTGGGCGGTAACACAATAGATCCTAATGCCTTATATCAAATAATAATTGCTGCCGTGATAATTTTATTAAATATACTATTTATGATTTTATCTTTACGAGCTTGGAGGAAAAAGGTAAAAACACTTTTATATACGGTGCCAAGAACAACCGAACAAATGCAATTGTTTTTAGAATCCAAATCATATGCAAAATTTGATAAGAGAACTAAAAAATACAAGGCATATATGTTGTCCTTACTCGTGGTAAGTATGGGCTTGTCCGCGGTGGGAATTATACTTGGCTTGTTGTTTGTGCCTATGGGGTTAACAATCCTTACTGTAATAAGTGGAATGATTTGTTCTTGGTTTATTTTTGCAACTTTTGTTTCAGGATCAAAAAAGTTCGTTATTGATCGTGGCGAATGTCTTATTTGCGGTGGAAATGCTGATATAACTGACGTTAAGTTTCTAAGAACTGATAAACAAACGCGAGAAGTTGCAAGAGACGCAGCTCTTAAAAAAGTTTTAGGCAATAACGAGCGCATCGTAAGCACAACGCAGCGATATGAGAAACCTAAATATGGCAACCTCCCCGCTAAACTTGTTGTGTATGACCTTATTGAAACTATAAACGAAATGTATGAAGTAAGTTATAAGTGCAACCAATGCGGCGAAATTTGGAAAGCCGAAGAGGCGCGAAACGATAGACCGCCAGAGATAACCTCGGCAGGTGAAAACAATGAGGCAAAAACGAAAAGCGAAGAAACAAAACCTATCGAAATTATTGATAACTCTAAATATGTTTTTTGCGTGGAGTGCGGAAAGAAAAATAAATTAACCAACAGTAAATGCGACAGTTGCGGCAACGCTTTAATAAAACCAATATCGATTAAAACAATATTTTGTGCCTATTGCGGAGCAAAGAATAATTTCGATAAGGAGGTTTGTGAAGAGTGTCATAAAGAATTATTAAAGAAGTAGTCTAGTTTAAGTAGATAAAGGAAAAACAAAAACACGAAATTTAAAAACAATAAAAGGAAAAATAAAAATGGGCGGAGACGAACAAATAAAAGATTGGGACTATAAAGACACAGCGATAGAAATATTAAAAGGGTGGAATTTAATTGGTTATTGTGAAATGCACGGAGTAACCATAGATAATGGTTATAGAAGCAATGACCCTGAAGTATATAAAAAAGTGGTTTATTCTTTTAAGAAAAAATACCCAAATGAAGATTTGGGGTTGTTTAAAGATAAGGTAAAAGAAGTTTTAGATGAAACTGCAGTAAGTTGCCCTGCATGCGATTCAATATTGGCAGACTAATTTCGCTTCCCAGCTCGAAACTTTTATGATATTGTCCCGGTCCCGGAATTAAAGGAGCCGGTAGATAATGGAAAAAATATTTGAAGAAGGCGAAGAACCGAAAAGCAAGGAAAAGGAATTTGAAGAGTTGCTGATAATGCTTTTGGAGGAATTGTTTTGCAGGCAGATACACAATAGGTTAGAGTTGGCGATTCAAACCTTTGACGTCGCGGAATTAAGAAAAATCTTTTTAGAAAGCCAATAATCGCCACCAGAAGCCACCGGAGGCACCGCCAGCCGCTAGCTGCCCTTTTCCCGAGTAAGTTATAGTGAAATGAAAGAATCGCCCAGATTGGCAACCAGAGCCCTAGAATCGATCACTAGCCCTTTGGGGTGAATACTGAATAGAAGGAATCTTTGCCGCCGTTAAGTTGATAGAAAGCCGCTAAAAGATTTAGGCACAGTTTGAAGCCTGTCATATCTTTGTTCGCGCCGTTGAGATAGTTAGCAAGAACGTTTTTAGAGATATTGATTTTTTGCGAAAATGCCTTTTGCGAGAATTTAATTTTTTTATTTTTAAGTATAGAAAGTTGTGCATCATACCACCGAATAAAGTCAGTAACCTCAATTGGCGAGAAATCGTCCAAGGTTGGGGTTTTTTCATTTTTTATAGGGCGCTCAGTCGGATCGAGATAAAAATCTTCTGCCTCCGATTCCTCAAAAAATACTTCAAATTCATACATAATTTTAATTATACAATAAAATAAATCCCTTGTATATGGGATTTTTTGTCAATTTGTCCAAAAAACTCCAAAAATAGAACTTCCAAACTGACTATTAAGCTAGACGGAGGTATTGCAATGAATAGCAGCTAATTAGTTGACAACAAGCAGGACTAGAGGTATTCCAGGGACCTGAAATTTTGGAAGGAGAAAAAAAATGATATTAAAGAAAAATGTGCAATATTTGGGGATTAGCACGATAGGAAGTAGAGAAGAAGATTATGGATACAAGTTTGGCAGCGATTTTGATAGAAAAAGAAGCAGAAAGATACGCCACAAAATATAACAAAGATTTTTTAGATATTAAAGATTTACAAGAGCTTATGGGATTGGGTAGGGAAAATATAACAGCGTTGATACAGCGCGAGGATTTCCCCTCGATACAACAAAATAGACGGTGGATAGTTGGCATAATGGAGTTTGTAGTTTGGAGAATGCGCGAAGGAGGAATATTAAAATGAGAAAAAAGAGAAGACGCGAAAAAGGTATGGGCAGCATTTTCCAACGCAAAGACGGCAGTTGGAGGGGCTATAAAACCGTTAATGGCGAAAGAATAAACGCTAGCGGCAAAACAAAGGAAGCAGTCCAAGAAAAGTTAGAAAAGAAATGCGACTTAAAGCCTTATATTGAAAAGAACGGCGACGAAACTTTTGGGAGTTTAATGCTTCAGTGGTCATTAAATAAAAAACAAAAAGAAGTTAAATCTAGGACTTTTGAAGGGATACTCGCAGATTTTAATAATTATATAAAACCTAAATTGGGCAAATATAAACTGTTCGAAATAGATAGGGATATGGTAGAGGAAACAGTAGCGAACGCGACGAGGAAAACTGACGGAAGGCTTTTGGATAAGTCCACAAGGAAGTCATTGAAACAAGAAATAAGCCAATTTTTTGAGTATGCCGTAAGCAAGAAATTATGTAAGGACAACCCCGCCGATTTTGAGTTGGATTTGGCTGAAACGGAAGTTTTTGACCCTGAAAAAGAAACGTGTAAGGCGATTCCGAAAGAAAAAAGGGACGAATTTATAAGAATCCTTAAAGAGCACGACGTCTTATACCCAATGTGTCTTATGGGAATGTTCGGCGGTTTAAGAGTCGGCGAAATTTGTGGTTTAACTTGGAAACAAATTGATTTTGATAAAAATACTTTTGCAGTCTCTAAGGCTATCACCTATAAGGCGGATTTCGACGAGCAAGGGAATGAAAAGAACAAGCATACAGTATTGTCAGTGCCAAAGACAACGGCAAGTATTAGGACCAATCCAATGCCAGATATTTTGGTTAATGCGCTAATAGAGCATAGAAATATACAATTAGAACGAGAAACAGCGACAGGTATAGATTTTACAAGCAAGAATCAGTTTGTATTTTGCACCAAAACAGGGACAATGCGAACTTATAGCGGAGCAAAGTCATTGCTGAAAAGATTTCTAGAAAAACATAATTTAAGAGAAGCAGGTTTTCTATGGCACAGGCTTCGCCATACATTTTCAAATATGCTTAGAGAAAATGGTGAGGACCCTTTAAGGATAACAAGGTTAATGGGGCAATCAAAGACCTCCACCAATTTAATTTATCAGGAGCTTGGAAACGGCGAAACTTGCCGAAGCGCCGTAGATATTTTTAACAAACTCACGGAAAAACACCAAGAAGCAAATAAGGCGAAGCCAATGCAAGAGTTTTTAGAAAGTTGGACCTTATTGGACCTTATGGGAAGAAACTTCGGCAAGCAAAGGCAGAAATAGACAGTAAAATAGTCCCATAAATTGGGACTATTCCTAGGTATTTTGGTAGGGCTAAGTGGACTTGAACCACTGACCCCCGCCTTATCAGAGCGGTGCTCTAACCAACTGAGCTATAACCCTATATTAGTGGAACGACTTAATCTAACATATAGTTTAGGACTTTGCAATGGGAAATTTTATTATTTAAATCATATCTTGTTTATTCTACATAAAATGAAGCATGGGAAACTTGGCGCCGGAAGAGGTAATTGGCGAAGAACTGCTCGCGATTTGTAAGGATGAAAACCGTAAAGATGTTTTTAAAAATCTTAAGGCGTTTTTTGAGCGCGGAGCGATTTGTAATGAGGCGTATCTAACGGAAGCTTTATTTATACTTAAAATAAGGCTTTTCCCGGATGAAGTTTTGGATTTACTTATAACTAAAGGCGCGAATAGGAGGATAAAAAACGCGTTTAATCATAGGCGTGGGTATTATGCCTTCGCCGAAGAACATAAAGGCTTTTATCGCGGGAAATGCAGCGTTTGGCGCGCGAGAGATCGGGTTATTATGAAACGTATTTTGAAGGAACTCGGCAATCCGCAAGATAAAATCCCGCCGGTTCTTCATATAACGGGTTCAAATGGAAAAGGGTCTGTTTGCGGTTTTTTAGGAGGAATTTTAGAAGCGCAAGGTTATAAAGTTCATAAGTTCCAAACGCCAGCGCTTATAAACACCAATGAAATGATAACGCTCGCCGGCGAAGTTATAAGCGACGAAAAGTTAATTTTATTAACGAGAAAGGTTATAAAAACTTACTTTAAAATAAAAGACGACCCGAAATTAATTGCGGAAATTAAAAAAGCCGACGAACTCGACGCCTCGCGCGGCAAAGTCTATACCGACCCAGTTTATGAGAATATGTTGTATTGGTGTATCCAAGTGCCGGTTATGTTTTTGGCGTTCGCGTCCGTTCCCGCGGATTTTTCGATTATAGAAGTTATCGTCGGCGGAAAAAACGATTTTACGAACGTTATAAAACCCAAAAATACGCTCGCGACAGTTTTAACGCATATCGAATACGGTATCGGTAGCAACGACGGAACAATGCCGAAGTATCATAACGACGGAACGGTTGAGAACAGCACAGTTGCCGCCTGTTATCATAAAGCAAACCTCGGGAAACCGGGCATTCCGATGATTGCTGCGGATCAAGAACCCGATGGGCTCGCTGAGATTAGGAGAGTTGCGCGCGACGAAGTTAAAACGGAAACTTTTGAGTTTAATCGGGATTGGTTTATAAAAAACGAAACAAAAAACGATTTTACTCTTTCAATTTTTAATAAAGAAATTAAAATTCAAAAAAGTAAAACCCTTATCGGCGATTTTCAAACGAAAAATATTGCGACGGCTGCCTCGACGCTGCTTTTTTTGCGTGAGGCGGGTAAGATTAAACTCGATTTATCTTTAATTAACGATGGCATTCAAAAAACGGAAATTCCTGCCCGCCCACAAAGAGTTTATAACAGTTTTTTAAATAAGTTTTTAGGCTCTGACGTTGAAATCTTAGCGGGCGTTATAAAATTAAACTCTCGGGGAGTTCAGCCGTTTGAGGAAGTTTTAGAAGAAAATAACGATTATACGAACTATTTTATCTATACCGCCTCCGGCAGGGTTCAAAAACACGGAACCGGCGCGCTTGCGTTTATTGAGAAATATTTTAACGACGCGTCGCGGCTTGTCCTTTATGAATATAAAGAATTCTATCGCGGTAGTATTGAAAAAGTCCGCGAGATTTTAAACGAGGAAAATATAAAATTTACTTATAAAAATTCGTTATCCAGCGCGCTAACTTTCGTTAAAAACGAGATTAAAAACGCGAAAACAAAGGCGCGCGTTATTTTATGCTGCGAATCTATGATAAACATGGATAAAAAGATTTATTACTTTTCACAAAGCAATTAGCCCCAGCATATTATTAAATAGAACCAATACTGTTCGAATACATAAATTAAAAATTTCGAACACTTTTTTAGCCGCCTACATATCGTGTTTGTAGGAGGTCAATATGTAATGCTTTCAATAATTTTTTCGATTGTCGCTAGTATAACTAGCGGCATGATTCTTTTTTTATGGCAACTTAGTTTGCGGAAAAAAAGGGACGAAGATAGAAACCGTGTTAAACGAGAACACGAACAAAACAATTTGCTTTTTAAAACGATAAAAGCGATTGGCGAATTAACAGTTGCTAACAGCATCGCGCTAAAAAGCGGAAAAGCAAACGGCGAGATGCACAAAGCGATGGAGAACTACAAAAGCATAGATAAAGAAATATATGATTTCTTGCTCGGCAACGAGTAAACAAAACAAAAAAAGGAGAAAAAAATGGAGATAATTTGCGTTCCAATAATCGTTTCAATAGTTTTTGGAGCAATGCAATATTACAAAAAATATATTGCGAAATTCGAAACAGCATGGACAAAGTTAATACCGATTTTGAGCGGATTGCTTGGCGCTGGGCTTGGCATACTTTGTTATTATGCCCTGCCAGTCATAATCCCCGCAGCAAACGCCGCAACGGCGATGTTTGTCGGGGCAGCAAGCGGACTTTCCGCAACGGGTTGCAATCAGATTTTTAAGCAACTAAAAACTGCAGGAATAACCGTAGTTGAACCTGAAAACCCAGAAACAGAGATAGAAACAGAAGAAGAAAACGAAAATAAAATAGAAGGAGAAAAACAATGATAAAAAAAATAATTTTCGATTCCCTGACGTCTGACGGCGAAAGCAGGGAAATGACGACAAGAAACTTGACTGCGGTGTTTAAACCGGGGCTTCCTAACCTTACGCGAAATAACTTTGCAATCGATGGCGCGGATATCGTTAAAGTAGCGGTAGTATCCCATAGCGAAGAAGAATCCGTTTATAATATCGCGATAGAAAATATTACTAAGGCTAACGGGCGGTTGATTGCCGTTTCGGTTGCGCAAAGCATAAGCGAAAACTATGGCGTTTGGAATGTTAGGCGCTATGCCCCTGTTTGGGTGCGCGAAGTTAGTTGGGAGGCGCTTGAGGCTAATGGCGCTAGCGAGGAGATAACGACAACGGAATTAACGTTAGGCTTTTCTTCCGCCGTTAATCTTTCCGAGAGCGATTTTGAAATCCCCGAGGGCGCAACCATCGTTTCGCTCTACCCATGCGGTCATGAGTATGAGCCGCCAACAACGCCAGCAGCCGAAGAGGAAGAAGAACAAGGCGGCAACAGCAGTTTAAATTTCTTGGGTCGTTTAGTTAACGGCGTTACGAGCTTCATTGATGGAGTTAAAGATAGGATTATGCCTACCGTAAATGACCAAGATACAAGCACACCACCAGCAACACTAACCGCTGGGCAAGAAGTTGCTAGTCTTGAAGCTGTGTTAACCAAAGAAGGAGCTGCTGAGCCAGTCCAAGAAGCACCTGCTGAGGCTGAAAAGGAAAAAGCAGCGGCAGATGCGCGCGATTCCGAGGGAAGCACTTGTTGGAAGATGGAGATTGCGCTTGATCCGGAAATCGTAAACGGAACGACGCTCACGGTTAGGCTTGCCCGCGAATGGACGACGGGCGAGGACGGCTTTATAATTACCCCAACAAGCAAAGACGTCGAAGTTTACGTTCATGTAAAGAAAAATAACTGGGTGCAAGCAACAAACTCGCGAAACACGCCTACACTTGGAAGAAGCGGTTATACCACTGTCGCTATGAGCGTTCCTTATACCGACGACAGTTTATTCGCCCATCTAGGCAATGGCGGGATTATCATAGACCAACCGGGCGATTACGAGGTTTCGATAAGTGTTTATGGCAGCGCGAATAAGGAGGGTGGTTTATACTTTACCCTCGGCAACGGAATTAGTTGGGCGGAGTATGTTTTAGAGGATGTAGTCTTTAATAGCACGAAAACCGTTATAATTCCAAACCGCACGCGAGGCATGGCGTTTAACTTACAAGCAAAATCGCAATTTAATACTACTCAATTAACAATGGACGCTGCGCAAAGTTTCATGAGCGTTAAATATCTAGGCAGAGGCATTATCGGCGCGGAATTAGAGCAAGGTGAACGTGCTATTCCGGAAAGCTTACCGAACAGGCAACAAATAACAGCGCTTAATGAAGTCGACACCGCATACGACGCAAGATTGGATACCTTAGAAGGCACCGACGCCAGCCATAGTGGTAGGCTTGAAACCCTTGAAGGCACCGATACCGCATATGACGAAAGATTAGATAACTTGGAAGGCACCGACGCCGACCACGGGGCTAGAATCTCGGCATTAGAGGGCGACGTTGTTATTCCGGAAGAACCAGCGCAACCGCCAGCAGAAGAAGCGCCACCGCCAGCAGACGAAGCAGTGGCTGAGGCAGTTAGGTAAAAAGGAGGAAATGAAAAATGAGAATACAAGAAATTATGTTTAGAAATCTAGAAGCAAACGGCGATACGTCGAATACAAGCACATGGGTAGATATAACCCTAGACCCGGGCTTACCTGGGCTTAAACCAAGCAACTTTGCTGTTGACGGCGCAACGAAAGTTGACGTTGTCGATAACTCGTCGGGCGCCGGAACGCAATACCGCATGACTCTTGAAAATATTACGGTTAGTAGCGGTGAGAACGTTGCCGTATCTCTTGCGAAAGCAATAGGCGACCGTTATAAAATTATCCCAGAGCAAAACTTCGCACCTGTTTGGGTTAAAGAGATTGAATTTATCTCCGCAGATCCGAACGGCGAGAATAATATTACGACAACCAATGAAGTTATTTTGGAATTTTCCGAAGAACTAGAAGACTTTAATAAAGATTCTTTAACGATGGAAAAGACAACTATAACTAACATGGAGCCAATAGGCGGCGTGGATCTCGTTCGGGAAGAAATTATGCGAAGAGGTGAAATAAATAGGCAACAAATATATGCATTACAACAAGAACTTCGCGAGGAAACGGATACTGCGCGTAGAGCAGAAATACAACAAGAGTTAAGAGATTTAGAGGAAAGTCGCAGACTAATTGAAAGAAATACTTTCGCGGAATTTAAAGAAAAGGCAATGGCAACAAGTTCGTTTAGATATCGAATGACGATAGAACTTGATCATGACGTTATTAACGGCGAAATTCTTTCTATCGAACTTAACGAAGATGCTAGCCCATTCGTAATTAAACCGCGCTCACGCAAAGTTATGGTTTATGTCCGCGAAAAATTAAACACTTACGTTGAGATCGCGAACGACGAGAATAAAGTCTTAACCATTCATAATAACGATTTTACACCAATCGAGCTTACAAACCTCGTTTCGGACGATAGCAAGTATGCCCATGCGGCGGAAGGCGGAATTGTGTTTGACGTCGACGGCGATTATGAAATTACCGCAACCGTTCAATTCTTAGCAGGCAAAGACGGAAGGATTACCTTCGCGATAGATGAGGATAAATGGACTTGCATGGGCTCTACGAGTTCGCTCGTAACGACAACCCGAACCTTTATTAAACCGGCTTGCTCATCGGGCGACGTTTATAACCTTACCGCGAAATCGCAAGAGGATAATACGACGATTACAATGACGGATCCAAAACAAACCTATTTCGTTGTTCGCCGAATCGAGAAAGAAGCGCCAAAAACGGAAGTTGCATTAACCGAAAGCCGCGCTGAGTTTATGGACCTTGAGGGCAAATATACAACGGCAGGCAAAATCCGATACTTCGAATTGAAAAATAATTGGGCTCCTTATAATACTTCGATCAAAGTCCATGCTGTTTGGAGAGACGAAGACGGCAATACCCAAATAAAGGAATTTACGTTCAGCAAAACAATCCACGAAAATCAAACTAAAAAGGAAGACCTCGCCGACGCAAAAATCCCAGAAGGCGCAGAAATTCAATTTGGGCTTGACGTTCATGCCGGCGCGGATGTTCAAGAAACGGAAACATTCACCTATTCGCCATCGTCAACAAAAACCGCGAAATACGAAATTAGCCACGGAACAGTCAACATCATCAATATATCCTACGAAGGGATTATTTCGGACTAAACCGAAAACTATTTCGAAAAATTACAACAAAAATAAAGGCGACCCAAAAAGTCGTCTTTGTTTAATGAAGAGTTATTTTTTCTTTGCAATTTCCATTTGTTTAATAAATTGGTCATAATCACTTTCAAAGAGTTTATCCTGTATTGGACGATATTTTTCAAATTCGCCCAATGCTTTCTCGTCTGCAAGTTCTCGTGAAATCATGCCTGCGTGCGCGAGAATATTTTTGTTGTTAAGCGATAACGCCATATCGAGGTGTTTTGCCCACGATTCCATATCCATAGGGATATGTTGCCTTGCACGCTCCTCGGCGAAATCTAAATAACCCGAAACGATAAGTTCGAGGCTTGTCAATTCTTCTTGCGTGAGGTAATTCTTTGCAATAGTGACATCGCTTTTAACAATCTTGCCGTGTGGACTTTGCTCCCAAGTGGTTAAGCCCATGTGCTCTTTATTCGCATCGGCTCGGTTATAAATGAGTTCAGGTGCAGTATGTTTTGTTATGGCATATTCCATTTTGTTTTGAACTTTTTTGAAAAAATCTTGCGTGGTTTTTGCATCTTTATTGTAATCGAATGCCGTTGCATAAATATCCGTAATCTTTTGCCAAAATCTGCGTTCACTCAACCGAATTTCTCGTATCTCTTCAAGCAAGTGGTCAAAGTAATCTTCTCCAAAGAAAGTCCCGTTTTCTAACCGCTTTTTGTCTAACACATAACCACGCACAACATACTTTTTCAATACACTTGTCGCCCATTGCCTAAACGCAATCGCTCTATCGCTATTTACACGATACCCAACGGCAATAACTCCGTCAAGATTGTAAAACATTTTATTGCGTGTAACTGTGCGAGAACCCTCTTGCCCAACTGTTTCCATTTTGGAAACAGTTGCCGTTTCATCAAGTTCTTTGTCCTCAAAAATATTCTTCAAATGTTTGGAAATATCCGCTTTTTGAACATCGTAAAGTTTGGCAAGTAAATCTTGCGTAAGCCAAACATTTCCGTCTTGAACTCGAACTTCAACACCGTCATCACCGCCCGTTTGTTTAACGAATATTAAAAACTCCGCCGTAGAGTTGCGTATAACAATCTCATTCTTTTTGTTGACGTCCTCTTTTTTCATTATTATCTCCTTAACGTTGCTATAATATTAACAAAGATTACTGAAGAATGAAAATAAAAAAATACAAAGCCCGAATGAGTTTAGTGAAAGTTAAAAATCGCCGAAAGGCGATTCTTTGGTGATCCGCCCGCGACTCGAACGCGGGACAACATCATTAAAAGTGATGTGCTCTACCAACTGAGCTAGCGGACCACGATAACTTCGTTATTATATCATAAAGCGCGCGCTTGTCAACCGCAAAAATAACAAAAAACGCCGTTTTCTTGGCGTCTCTTGTTATTTTATTGTTGTTAGTCTTTCTTTGTATTACGTTCGAACATTTCCATCGCGAGTTTTGCTTCTTCAATATCCGTCGTGATTTGAAGGTTTTGCGCGCGGAGAACCTTATCGAGATTTTCGAGGGCTGGATAGCGGTCTTTATTCTTAGCCATAATCTCTTCGCAATTCGCAACGCTTTGTTGGAGTTTCGCAAGTTGTTTTGTATCTTTTTCAAGTTTTTCAAGCCGCGCTGGGTCAACGTCGCTTATATTATTTACGCCGTAGATAACGACTTGTTGTTTCGCGACGATGGCTTCGCGCTTACGAAGGAGTTTTTTATCCTTATCCAACGTCTTTTTTATGCGACATAGCGGATTAAACTCGCGGCTATTCTCACGCAGTTGTTTCGCGTTTTCTTTTAGTCGAGCGGTAAGCCCATCTATCTTGTTTTGGTAATCAACCATCAAAATCGACTTCTCTTCCTCAGTATATTCCCGACCTTCAACAATTGTCGTAATAGATGCACGTTGCTTTTGGATGCGAATTTCTTCTTCGTATAACTCGCGCTCTTTAATAGCGATAATTTCGGCTTGGTGCGTTAATTCGTCCGCGGTTTTAATGAGTTGCGTGTTTACTTCCTCATATTTAACAACTGTCTCGTTCTCTTTCGCGGCATATTCCTCTTCGATTTGCTTGCGAATCTCTTCCCGAGTTTCGCTAGTCAAGAGTTTTTGTTCGGCATCCGTTCCGTGAGAGTCAACAATTTGTTTTTTAAGTCGTTCTAGCTCCGCCTTTAGGGTTTCTTTTTCTGCCGCAATATCTTCTTCCGCCTCGCGTTTCATGCGCTCAACCTCTTCGCGTTCTTCTTGGAGCGCTTTGGACTCCTCCTCGATTCGGCGACTTTCTTTAGCAAGTTCTGCCCTAAGTTCTATATATTTCTCGTTAAGCGCGCGCTCATTTTCCTCGAGTTGCGCCTTCGTTAACTCTGCATCCGCGCCGTTCGCTTGAACATAGTCAAGCTGGCTCGAAAGTTGCGTATTTTTAGCTTCAAGTATTCGAAGTTGTTTCTCAATGTCTTTGCGGGTTGCATCTTGTTCCGCTTGCATATCTAGGAGTTTTTGTTCATATTCGGCGCGGATTGCCTCTTCGCGGGATTGTTGGTCTTTAATAACTTGGTCTAGGCTGTCGCGCTTGATTTGTTGCTTTATTTCGCTGGTTTCGGTTGCCTCAGCCTCAACCGCTGGTTTTTCAACGCTCTCTTCTTTTGTTTGAGCGATTTGGTTAAGTTGCGCCTTCATCTCGTTTATAATGCTTTCGAAATACGCGCGCTCTTCCTCTATTTTTCGTTGCGTTTCTTCTTGGACTTCCCTAACTTTGCGGCTAGTTTCTTCTTCGAGTTTCTTGTTGAAACTTTCCTCGTCGAGGATAGTCGTTTGAGTTTGTGTGGTTGCCGCTACCGGCTCCGTGATAGGCGTTTGCGCAGGCGCGACCGACTCCTCCTCGCCGAAATCGAAATTAAATGCAGGCTCTTCTTGTTTCGCTGACTCTTCCGCAACTTTCGCCGGCGCTTTTTCCTCGAAATCATCAAACGAGAACGCGCTAAAATCGTCGCTTGTTTGAGTTTGTTGTTTCTCTTCTTGTTTTACTTCTTGTTTTGGCGCGATTTTTTCTTGGGCAATAGGCTCTTCCTCATAAGGAACAGTAAAATTATTTAAATTATCATAATCGTCCGCGCCGGCAGTCTTCGTTATTGCCTTGTCTAACTCTTCATAAGGATAAACATATTCGCTTTTTGATACGAAGGTTTCTTTTTCTTTCTCAGTCTTTGAAACGGGCGCCGTATAAATAGGTTCGGCATAACCCGACGGCGTAGGGCTGCTGCTTTTAACAGCGACAGGCTCGCTCGAACTAAACTCCGCGTTTTGTTTCTTCATAAAAAGATATATAAATACAGCGATAATAAGCACAGCAACTACTATGCATGCTATTACAATTAGCGTATTTATAACCGAGTCTGGTATACCCATAAGGTTTGCGAATAGATTTAACATAATGCGTAAAGATTATCAAAAATTTTATGTAAAGTCAATATTTAGGCTAAAATTCTTCGCCCTTAACTTCTCGCATCAAATCATCGAAAACTTCTTTTATATCCGCGCCCTCGTGTAAAATTTTATAAACCGCGCCCGCAATCGGCATCTCTATTTTATGTTTCTCGGCTAGTTTAAAAAACGCTTTGCTTGTTGGAACGCCTTCCGCAGTCCCGATGCGCTTATTAAAATCCTCTAAACATTCCTTCGATTTGACGAACTCCTCACCATACTTTCGGTTGTGGCTGTTCCCGCTAAAAAGCGTGGCCTCAAAATCGCCAACGTGCGCAATCCCATACGCGGAGTTTGCGTTTCCGCCTTCCGCAACGATAAGCCGCGCGCATTCGAGCATCCCCCGCGCCATAAGCGGCCCTTTTAAGCTAGGTAGCCCCGCGCCGTCAAGCATTCCTGCCGCGATACCCAAAACGTTCTTCGACGCCGCGCCGAATTCCGTTCCTATTAAATCGTTCCCGCGATAGATCCTAATTAAATCGCTCGCGAACGCTTCGTAAACCTCATCGCGCGCGCCCTTATCGTCGCCGTCAATGACCATTACGTTAGGTTTATCTTCGGTAAACTCTTGGACATGCCCAGGGCCAACCCAAACGCAAATCTTATTAGTTTCGTCGATTTTTTCGCGCAAAATAACGGAAAGCCGCTCGCAAGTTTCGCAATCTATCCCCTTCATGCAAAGAACGAAAATCTTGTTCTTCGGGTTATGCCTCGCAATATTCGCCGAAAGGTCGCGCATAGCTTGCGCCGAAATTGCAACGATAACATATTTCGAAAAATCAAGCGCCGCTTTAAGGTCGCTCTCGAATTTAACCTCATCATTAAGCGTCAAATAGCCGTTTTTATGTGTCGCGGCAAAATCCTCGAAAAGCGGGTCGCCCTCGCGCCCCCAAACTAAAACCTCGTTCCCTAATTTCTCGCTTTGATACCACGCGTGAAAGCCTGCCCAACGCCCACAGCCCAAAATCGCAACTTTTGTTCCCATATATGAGTTCTATTATATATTGATAAGTCTTTAATTGACAACGGCTTATTTTATACTTTCAGCTTCTGTGCGTTCTTGCTTAGCCTTCATCTCGGCCGCATGCTCAGTCTCAACCTTGCGTAATTTCTTATATGTTTCAACTGCAACCTTGTATTCTTCAGTGTCCTTGTCATACGTTGTGGTTTCATCGCCCTTAATTGTACTATACCCAACAGCCTCAAACTTAGGGTCCCAATAACACTGACTCATGCTAGATGTTTTAACAAGCTCGTCATTTCTAAACTCACCGCCTGTTATAATATAGTTGTCCACAGAACTAACGTCCCCTTCGCTCATTTTGCCATTAGCGTCTTTATCATACCATTTTAAAATACTGTACTCGGCATCATCCGTTGTGGCTAAATACACAGACGCGTATTCATTAGGTTTAACTTGGGTGTATCCTGCTTGAATAAACTCATTTAATTGCTCTTTTGGTGCAATTCCAGATCCCCATAACGCGCTGTTTAATTTCTGTTCCAAAATCCCATCCCCATCCGCATTGGCTTGCCCTATGGATAATAACGCCGCAGTGGCAGTTGCCAAGATAATGTTTTTCTTTTTCATATGAAACTCCTTATTTAACTAATTTTTTTAGTTAAGATTAGTATAGCCCCCCCCCACCGAATTTGTCAAGTGCTTTTTTAAGATTGGTCAATAAAAACAATTCTCATAATGATTTATCTCGAAATCCGGCGCGTCGCCGGAAACTTCAACGACATCAAACGAAACGATAACGCTATCATAAAGTTTGCTCAACATAAGCCAGCGCATTGCGCCGTTTTTAACATTCTTTTGCTTGGCTTTCCCGACCGCCATCGCGCCAGTTCCGTAATCCGTCGTTTTTCTATATTTAACTTCAACGAAATGAATTTCCGCGCCCTTATTTTTGCTCGCGATAATATCGACCTCCGCGATTTTCTTGCCCGTTTCCTTGTCGTGGAACTCCGCGTTTTGTTCGATTATATAAAATCCCTTGCGTTCAAGATACGCCGCCGCAACGCTCTCGCCCATCCGCCCATGCGCCTGGTTAAAATAGTTCATGCCCCATTATCTCATATTCATATATAAATTAAAAGTAAAATCCCACAAAAAACCGTCAGGCAAGATCCCGACGGTTTTTAATGAACTTAATAAACTCAACTAATATCACACAAAATCAACTTATACGTTTTTTACGATTTTTAAAATCGAGAAAATTATACACTTGCAGAATAACTGCAACCGACTTTTAAATGTACGCAACAATTTATGAGATTGTTGCTGTTGCCTTTGTCTTTCGACGCGGGCAATGCTCTTAAAAGGAGGTGATCCAGCCGCACCTTCTGATACGGCTACCTTGTTACGCCTTAACTCCAGTCAGTAGTGATACCTTAGGCGCCTGCCCCCTTGCGGTTAGCACAGCGACTTTGGATATTCCCACCTCCCATAGCTTGGCGGGCGGTGTGTACAAGACCCGGGAACGCATTCACCCCAACATGCTGATTTGGGATTACTAGCAACTCCGACTTCATGAGGGCGGGTTTCAGCCCTCAATCCGAATTGAGACCACTTTTTTGAGATTGGCTCCATATTACTATATTGCAACTCTTTGTAGTGGCCATTGTAGCACGTGTGTAGCCCAAGACGTAAGAGGCATGATGATTTGACGTCATCCCCACCTTCCTCCGTATTATCTACGGCAGTCTCGCTAGAGTGCCCAACTTAATGGTGGCAACTAACGACAAGGGTTGCGCTCGTTATCGGACTTAACCGAACATCTCACGACACGAGCTGACGACAACCATGCACCATCTGTCTACCTGTAATATTGCTATTATTTCACCGATTTCGCGGCTATTCAGGCGATGTCAAGTCTTGGTAAGGTTTTTCGGGTATCTTCGAATTAAACCACATGCTCCGCTGCTTGTGCGGGTCCCCGTCAATTTCTTTGAGTTTCAACCTTGCGGCCGTACTACTCAGGCGGAATACTTAACGCGTTAGCTACGATACTGACGGAGTCGATACCGCCAACATCGAGTATTCATCGTTTAGGGCGTGGACTACCAGGGTATCTAATCCTGTTTGCTCCCCACGCTTTCGTGTTTCAGTGTCATTAACAGTCCAGTTGGCCGCCTTCGCCACCGATGTTCCTCCATATATCTACGCATTCTACCGCTACACATGGAATTCCACCAACCTCTCCTGCAATCAAGCAACCCAGTATCAAATGCAGTTTAGGGGTTGAGCCCCTAGATTTCACATTTAACTTAAGTCGCCACCTACACACCCTTTACGCCCAGTCATTCCGGACAACGCTTGCTACCTACGTATTACCGCGGCTGCTGGCACGTAGTTTGCCGTAGCTTATTCCTCATATACCGTCATTTTTTTCGTCTATGAGAAAAGAACTTTACAATCCGAAAACCTTCTTCATTCACGCGGTGTTGCTGGGTCAGAGTTGCCTCCATTGCCCAATATTCCCTACTGCTGCCTCCCGTAGGAGTATGGACCGTATCTCAGTTCCATTGTGACCGTTCACCCTCTCAGGCCGGTTAACTATCGAAGTCTTGGTAGGCCATTACCCTACCAACTAACTAATAGTACGCGAGCTCCTCTTTAACCGATAAATCTTTCACCCCTTCACGATGCCGTGTTGTGGTCATATGCGGTATTAGCCACCATTTCTGGTGGGTATTCCCCAGTTAAAGGCAGATTGCTCACGCGTTACTCACCAGTCCGCCACTGATTTAATATTGCTACTAAACCCGTTCGACTTGCATGTATTAAGCACACCGCCAGCGTTCGTCCTGAGCCAGAATCAAACTCTATAATAAATCTTATTTATAAAGTAAAACCTTATAAAAAATTTTTTTGAGTTTTGTAATCCTGCTCGAAAAACACTCTTGTTGTTGTTTCGCGCGTTGAAATTACTGTTTGTTTAAATTGACAAGAACATTAAAACCTTAGTTTTTATGTCTTTGTTTGTGTGATATTAAGTTTCTTGAGTTCATACTCGACAACGCGATTTCTCGCGCGCAAGTGTTGCAATATTATCATATG